>NZ_JBSGJX010000015.1:131643-207543 GCF_053605785.1 Nonomuraea sp. NPDC003754 | reverse complement strand
AACGAAGACCCCAAGCCGTTCGTGTGGGTCAAGACCGCCGAAGAGATTCTTGCATCCCTCGCCAAATATTGCCGACGAATTTCAGGCGCATGACACTAGCACGCTGTCCGGCGGTCAGCCCCGGACCAGGCGGGGGCGCCAGGCCGAGGACCGCGAGCGCCAGCGCGGCGAGTAACGCGAGGGTGCGTCTGTCATGGGGGAGTGACTGCACTATAAGATGGCAGCCTGCAATATTTCGACTACTTTTCGCAAATTCACGACAGGCCATAAGGATCGATTCCACGGAACATCGGCGCAGCTGAGGCTATGGACGAGCGCGTCCGGGTCGTTCTCCATGAACGCAAGCGAATCTGCAAGCACTTGCAATGACTTACGTGGATCGGCGTATAGTTTGCGCATGACGCGTCGACTGGCAGAGGTGGCCAAGAAAGTCGGGGTGAGCGAGGCCACCGTGAGCCGGGTGCTGAACGGCAAGCCGGGCGTCTCCGAGGCGACCCGCGAAGCCGTGCTGACCGCACTCGACGTGCTCGGCTACGAGCGTCCCACCCAGCTGCGCGGTGACCGCGCCCGGCTGGTCGGCCTGGTCCTGCCCGAACTGCAGAACCCGATCTTCCCCGCCTTCGCCGAGGTGGTCGGGGGAGCGCTGGCCCAGCAGGGCTTCACCAGCGTGCTGTGCACCAGGACCGTCGGCGGGGTCTCCGAGGCCGACTACGTCGACCTGCTCCTGCAGCAGCAGGTCTCCGGGGTGGTCTTCGCCGGCGGCCTGTACGCCCAGGGCGACGCCTCGCACGAGCACTACGAGCTCATCCTCGAACGCAAACTTCCGACCGTGCTGGTCAACGCGGCCGTCGAGCACCTGGGCTTCCCGCAGGTGTCCTCCGACGACGCCGTGGCGGCCGAGATGGCGCTCGGCCACCTGCGCGCCCTCGGCCACGAACGCATCGGCATGGTGCTCGGCCCCAAGGACCACGTGCCGTCCAGGCGCAAGCTCGACGCCTTCCTGGCAAGGGGCGGCGACTACGACCTGGTCGAGTTCACGATGTTCTCGCTGGAGGGCGGCCACGCGGCCGCGACCAGGCTGGTGCGCAAGGGAGTCACCGGCGTCATCTGCGCCAGCGACCTGCTCGCGCTCGGCACCATCAGGGCGGCCAGGCGGGCCGGGCGCAAGGTGCCCGACGACCTGTCCGTGATCGGCTATGACGACTCGGCGCTGATGACCTGCACCGACCCGCCGCTCACCACCGTCCGCCAGCCGATCGACGCGATGGGGCGGGCGGCCGTCGACCTGCTCGTGGCGTTGATCGACAAGGCGGTGGTGCCTGCCGACGAGCTGCTGTTCGAACCGGAGCTCGTCGTGCGCGCCTCCACGGCCCGCGTCCAGTAGGCCCACGCCCCTCCACGGCCCGCGTCCAGGAGGCCTGCGCCCCTCCACGCCCCCGCGTCCAGGAGGCCCGCGCCCCTCCACGCCCCCGCGTCCAGGAGGTCCGCACCCCTCCACGCCCTCGCGTCCAGTAGGCCTGCACCCCTCCACGCCCTCCACGCCCCCGCGTCCAGCAGGCCCGCGCGTTGAGTAAGCCCGCGTGCGCCCAGTAGGCCCGCGTGGCGGCCCCGCCGGCAGGGAGCGGGCCGGCTTCCTGCCGGGTGCTCGACCGCCCGGGTACCGCCGTGCACGGCTGCCTGCCCTGACGCTTCTCGGCGTTCCCGCACACAAGCCCCCCGGCGGGCGGCGGGCGGGTGTGCACATGGGTCGCGGCGAGCTACTGTCATGGAGTCGTTATATTTCAATCAGCTGTCAAAATCTTGCAGTGATCTGTCGATGCTGCTTATCGTGTGGGCCTCCCCATCCCCATCAGAAGGGTCCAGACCGATGAGCAGCTCCCGCAGAGCACTCGGCCTGCTGATCGTCACCGGCCTCAGCCTGCCGGTCGCCGCCTGCGGCTCCACGCCCGACAAGCCGGCGCCCGCGGTGAGCGGGACGGCCCAGGCCGCGCCCGTCACGATCTCCGTCGGCTGCCAGCCGCCCAAGACCAACCCCCTGCAGCGCAAGGACTGGGACGACGACGTCGCCGCCTTCCAGAAGCTGCACCCGAACATCACCGTCGACAGCAAGGACGGCTTCCCCTGCCACGACGTGAAGACGTACGACGCCAAGCTGGCCGGCGGCCAGATGGAGGACGTCTTCTACGGCTACTTCGGTGACGTCCAGACCGCGATCAAGGCGGGCCAGGCCGCCGACATCACCGCCTACGTCGACACCGTCAGCACGCTCAAGGACATCGACCCCAGCGTGATGGCGGCATACACCGTCAACGGCAGGACTTACGGCGTTCCACGCGGGAATTACAAGGTCGGCCTCGTCTACAACCGCAAGCTGTTCACCCAGGCCGGACTCGACCCGAACACGCCGCCCAAGAGCTGGGCCGAGATCCGCGAGGCGGCCAAGAAGATCAGCGCGCTGGGCCCCGGCTACATCGGCTACGGCGAGTACAGCGCGGGCAACACCGGCGGCTGGCACTTCACCCAGTCCATCTACGGCAGGGGCGGCGCGATCGTCGACGACAGCGGCAAGAAGGCCGCCTTCAACAGCCCCGAGGGCAAGGCGGTCCTGCAGAACCTCAAGGAGATGCGCTGGACCGACAACAGCATGGGGACCAAGCAGCTCTACCAGTGGGACGACCTCATGCGCCTCATGGGCGCGGGCAAGATGGGGATGATCCTCGGCGCACCCGACGTCATCACCGAACTGCACGACAACCGCAAGGCCGCCTACGAGGACTTCGGCCTGGCCGCCTTCCCCGAGGCCAAGGCCACGCTGGGCGGCGGCGACGGCTACATGTTCAACCCGAAGGCCACCCCCGAGCAGATCAAGGCCGGCCTGCTCTGGCTGGACTACTACGTCCTGACCCCCGGCAGGGGCCAGTTCGACTACGCGCGGCAGAAGGCGACGGGCAGAGCGGTCGGCCTTCCCGACAACAACGTCTGGGGCGACAGCCCGACCGGGCGGAAGCTGCTCGACCTGCGCGGGACCAACGCGACGCTGCCGCTGGAGAACTTCACCGCCTACGTGGACGGGATGGCCGCCGTCCCGCTCAAGCTCGAGCCGCCGATGAACCAGCAGGTCTACCAGATCCTCGACACCCCGATGTCGGCCGTCCTCACCCGGCGGGACGCGGACGTCGACAAGCTGCTCGCCGAAGCCGAGGCCAAGGTCAACGACGTGCTGAGCAAGTCCAGCTAGACCACCCCGCGGTGCGCGCCGGCCATGCGGACGGCGGGTCCCCGCGCCCAGGGCGCCGGGGGACCCGCCCGTCCCCCGGGCCGGCGGCAGCAGTCGAGATCACCAGGAGTGACCCCTTGAACGTCGCAAGCTCGGGACGCAGGCCCCCCTCCAGGACCGGCAGGGAGGTGAGACGCAACCTCACCGCCTACGGCTTCCTGTCGGCCGCCCTGATCTGCTTCGCCGTCTTCTCGTGGTGGCCGATGGTCCGCGAGGTCCTGCTGAGCCTCCAGGAGAACAACTTCGTCGACCCGCCGACCTGGGTCGGGCTCGACAACTTCGCCACGGTCGTCGCCGACCCCGCCTTCGCCCAGGCCTGGCTCAACACCGCCGCCTTCACCGGCCTCGCCCTGCTGATCGGCTACGTGGTCCCCTTCACCGCGGCGATCGTCCTCAACGAGCTCCGCCACGCCAAGGCGTACCTGCGCTTCGTGGTCTACCTGCCGGTGATGCTGCCGCCCGCCGTGTCCGTCCTGCTGTTCAAGTGGTTCTACGACCCGGGACCCGGCCTGTTCAACCAGATCCTCGGCCTGGTCGGCCTGCCGCCGCTCGCCTGGCTCGACTCGACCGACACCGCCCTGATCTCCCTGGTCATCGTCTCGACCTGGATGAACCTCGGCAGCGGCACGCTCATCTACCTGGCCGCCCTGCAGACCATCCCGAGCGAGCTGTACGAGGCGGCCGAGCTCGACGGCGCCGGCCTGGTCAAGCGGATCCGGCACGTCACCATCCCGCAGACCAGGCTGATCCTGCTGGTGATGCTGCTGCTGCAGATCATCGCGACCATGCAGGTGTTCATCGAGCCGTTCATGCTCACCGGCGGCGGCCCGGAGAACGCCACAGTGACCGTCGCGTACCTGATGTACCAGTACGCCTTCAACTTCGGGAACTTCGGAGGTGGAGGCGCGATGGGCCTGATGCTCATGATCGTGCTCATCGTCTTCTCCGCCGTGTACCTGCGCGTCTCGCGGGAGACCTCATGATCGCCACCGCCGTACGGCACCGCGAGCCCCGGCCGCGCAGGCTCGCCCGGCGCCGGATCGAGACCCGGTTCCGCACCCTGGTCTCGCCGCACCAGCTCAACACCCGCGGCGGACGGGCGATCTACTGGACCGTGCTGGTCACGACGGTGGCCGGCTGCACCGCGGTCTTCCTGTTCCCGCTCTACTGGATGGTGACCGGCGGGCTCAAGCCGCCGGAGGAGCTCGACCAGATCCCGCCCACGCTCATCCCGCGCGATCCGAGCCTCGAGGCCTACGCCGAGGCGTGGAACCTGCTCGACCTGGGGCTGCTGCTGCGCAACACCGCGCTCTACGCGGCCGGGGCCTGGCTGTTCACGCTGGCCGTGGACGTCTCGGCCGCCTACGCGCTGTCGAAGCTGCGCCCGATGTTCGGCAAGCTGATCACCGGCATGATGCTGGCCACGCTCATGATCCCGCCGATGGTCCTCATCCTGCCCCTCTACGTGACCGTCGTCGACCTGGACCTGCTCAACACCCCGTGGGCGATCTGGCTGCCGGCCGCCGCCAACGGCTTCAACATCTTCCTGCTCAAACGCTTCTTCGACTCCGTCCCCCGAGAGCTCATCGAGGCGGCGGAGATGGACGGCGCGTCGCCCGCGCGGATCCTGTGGTCCATCGTGCTGCCGGTCTCGCGGCCCATCCTCGGCGTCGTGTCGATCTTCACCGTGGTCAACGTGTGGCGCGACTTCGTCTACCCGCTGCTCGTGCTGCCCGACACCGATCGCATGACGGTGAGCGTCGCCATCAACTCGCTCTCGCAGACGATGCCGACCAACGCGCTCACCGCCGCCCTGGTGATCGCCAGCCTCCCGACGATCGTCATCTTCCTGTTCTTCCAACGGCACATCATGGCGGGACTCACCGCCGGAAGTCTCAAGGGTTAGGAGCGCAATGTCCGACACGTGGTGGCGGGGCGCCGCGATCTACCAGGTCTACCCGCGCAGCTTCGCCGACGGCGACGGCGACGGTGTGGGCGATCTGGCCGGGCTGCGGGAGCGCCTGCCGTACCTGAAGGACCTGGGGATCAACGCGATCTGGCTCACCCCGTGGTACCCGTCGCCCATGGCCGACGGCGGCTACGACGTGGCCGACTACCGCGACATCGAGCCCGCGATCGGCACGCTGGCCGAGGCGGAGACGTTCATCGGGGAGGCACACGGGCTGGGCATCAGGGTCATCATCGACGTCGTGCCCAACCACAGCTCCACCGCCAGCGCGTGGTTCCAGGAGGCGCTGCGGGACCGGTCGAAGCGCGACCGCTTCTGGTTCCGCGACGAGCCCAACGACTGGCGGTCGATCTTCGGCGGGCCCGCGTGGACGCAGGTGGCCGACGGCCAGTGGTACCTCCACCTGTTCGACCCGGGCCAGCCCGACTACAACTGGGACAACCCCGAGGTGCGTCAGGAGTTCCACGACGTGCTGCGCTTCTGGTTCGACAGGGGCGCCGACGGCATCCGCGTCGACTCCGCCGCGCTGCTGGTCAAGTCGGCCACCGCCTACGAGGACCTCGACGGCGTGCACGACGTCTACCGCGGCTGGCGGCGGGTGGCCGACGAGTACGGCGACCGGATCCTCGTCGGCGAGGTCTGGCTGCCCGACCAGGAGCGCTTCGCCCGCTACCTGCGTCCGGACGAGTTGCACACCGCCTTCAACTTCGACTTCCTCGCCTGCCCGTGGGAGTCCGCCGCGCTGCGCGCAAGCATCTCGCTGACGCTGTCGACCCACGCCTCCGTGGGGGCGCCGCCCACCTGGGTGCTGTCCAACCACGACGTCGCCCGTGTGGTCACCAGGTACGGCAGAGCCGACACCTCGTGGGACCACGCCGACCGCAGGGACGGCGTGCCCGCCGACCTGGAGCTCGGTCGCCGCAGGGCCAGGGCGGCGGCGCTGCTGGCGATGGCGCTGCCCGGCGGGGTCTACGTCTACCAGGGCGAGGAGCTCGGCCTGCCGGAGGTCGACGACATCCCCGACCGCCTGCGCCAGGACCCCATGTGGACCAGGTCCGGCCACACCGTCCCCGGACGGGACGGCTGCCGCGTGCCGCTGCCGTGGTCGGGCGACGCGCCGCCGTTCGGGTTCGGCCCCGGCGCGGGAGAGCCGTGGCTGCCGCAGCCGCCGGAGTGGAAGGAACTGACCGCCGAGGCGCAGGCCGGCGACCCGGGATCCATGCTCACCCTCTACCGCACGGCCCTGCGCCTGCGCCGCGACCGGCTCGGCGACGGGTCGCTGACCTGGCTGGACCTGGGCCCCGACGTGCTGGCGTTCACGCGGGACACAGGGGTGGTGTGCGTGGTGAACCTCGGCCCCGACCCGGTACGGCTGCCGCCGCACTCGGCGGTGTTGCTGGCCAGCGGGCCGACAGGGGACGGGCTGCTGCCGTGCGACACGGCGGTGTGGCTGGAACCCTGACCGGCCCGGGGCCGGGGGAGGCTAGCCGCGGGCGACGATGTCGCCGAGCGTGGTGACGGTGTCGAAGTCGTTGGTCAGCCGGTTCTTGGTGACGGCGAAGGCGAGGCCGGTGGCGGTGTCGGCGTAGGCCACGCTGCCGCCGGCGCCGGCCATGCCGAACACCGTCGGCGTCTCCTCGGGCGCCGATCCCGGCCGGCCGATCGCGTAGCCGAGGCCCCACGCCGACGGCATGCCGAACACCTCGTCCACGCCGCTGAAGGCCGTGGTCGTCACCTCGCGCAGCCTGTCGGGCGAGATCAGCCGCGTGCCGTCCACCTCGCCGAGCAGGGCGGCGTACATGCGGGCGATCGCCCTGGCCGAGGTCTTGCCGCCCGCGGGGATGTCGGCCGACAGGTAGTCGGGGCGGCTGCCCAGCCCGGCGGTGGGCATCAGGTCCATCGGGCCGGCCTTGAACATCGGCAGGTCCTCGGGCATGTCCGCGAACGCCGACATGTCCATGGGGGCGTCCTCCAGGCGGGCGAGCCGGTGGTGCTCCGAGGCGGGCATGCCGAAGTAGAGCTCGTCGGCCACGCCGAGCGGCCCGCTCACCTCTTCGCGCAGCACCTGCGAGATCGGCTTGCCGGTGGCCCGCCGGACGATCTCGCCGACGAGGAATCCGAACGTGTAGGCGTGGTAGCCCATGCGGGTGCCCGGCTCCCACCACAGTTCGGCGTTCTCGAGGGCGGCGACCATCGTGTCCCAGTCGCAGACGTCCTCCGGCGTGGTGTCCAGCGGGAGGCCGGGCACCCCGGCGGTGTGCGTCAGCACGTGGCGCACCGTCACGCCTTCCTTGCCGTGCGCCCCGAACTCCGGCCACAGCTCCGCCACGCGCGTGTCGTAGCCGAACAACCCGCGCTCCACCAGCACGTGGGCGACGGTGGCGGTGGCACCCTTGCCGATGGAGAAGTTGTAGAACGGCGTGCCGGGCGTCACGAGCCAGCCGGTCTCCGGGTCGGCCACACCGGCGACCACGTCCACGACCTGCCGGCCGTCACGGTAGACGGCCACCTGGAGGCCCCGCTCCCGGCCCGACTCGACCAGGTCGTCGGCGGCCTGCTGCACCAGCTTCTGGAGTTCGCTCATCATGTCCGTCCTTCAATGTTTGGAACTAGACGGTACAGTACTGAGACCGGTACGGAACTGTCTAGTACTATCCGGACCATGACAACGGAAGTGGGTCGCACGGCACTCAAGCGCAGGCAGATCCTCGACGCCGCCAAGGCGGTCTTCCTGCGCAACGGCTACGTGGGCGCGAGCATGGACGAGGTCGCCGCCCTCGCCGCGGTGTCGAAGCAGACGGTCTACAAGTACTTCACCGACAAGGAGCAGCTGTTCACCCACCTCGTGCTCGACACGACCGGCGAGATCGACCACCTCACCCGGATGGTCACGGCGGCCTTCGACGACAGCGACGATCCCCGGCGGGCCCTGAGCGAGCTGGCCCGCGCCTTCCTCGGCTCGCTGCTGCGGCCCGAGGTGCTGAGCCTGCGGCGGCTGATCATCGCCGAGGCCGACCGCTTCCCCGACCTGGGCCGCACCTGGTACGAGCAGGGCTTCGAGCGGGTGCTGGCGACGCTGACCGGCTGCTTCGGGCGCCTGGCGGAGCGCGGCCTGCTCCACCTGGACGACCCCCGGCTGGCCGCCGACCACCTCATGGGCCTGCTGCTGTGGATCCCGGTGAACAGGGTCATGTTCTGCGGTGGGGACGCCTCCTACACCGACGCCGAGCTCGACCGGCTGGCCGAGACGGCGGTGGCGGCGTTCCTGCGCGCCTACGGAGTCAGCGCACCGCTTTCAGGTTGAGGATCCACAGGTCGAGGCCGTCGGTGTCGCTCCAGGCCAGCAGGGTCCCCGGATCGTTCTTGTCGCCCAGGCGGACCGCCATCGACGGGTCGGCGGGGTCGAAGGTCGCCAGCGTCCCCGCGCGCAGATCCTTGATGACCTGTAACCCCGCGCGCAGCCGGAGCACCACGAACCGGTTCAGCACCGGCCCGCTCGCCGTCGTCCCCGGCAACTCGACCGTGCCGGACCCGTCCGTTCTGCGCGCGAGCGTCATCCCCGAGATCGGGTGGCGCTCCACGCACCAGTCGGGCGAACACCGCGCCACCCCCTGCCCGCCGGTCACGAACGCTCGCGAGCGCCCCGACTCCAGGTCGGTCAACGTCCCCTTCGCCAGGTCGGCGGCCCACGGCCAGGCCAGCAGCCACAGCCCCTCGCCGGCCTTCTCCCTGCCGCCCCTGCCGGACAGCGGCCGGCGGTAGACCGCCTGGCCGGTGTTCCAGAACAGGTGGCCGTCGCCCACCTGGAAGCGGGCCTCCGGCGGGGCCGACCGGTCGCCCTGCGCGGCCTTGGTGACCAGGCGCGGCCTGCCGCCCTTCACCGGCACGCGCCAGAACCGCGTCTCCAGCGTCTCGTCCGCGCGCAGCCCGAGCGAGCTCCACACCACAAGCCGGCCGTCCGTGGCGAACCAGCGCACCTCGTCGCCCGCCAGCAGCTTCGCGAACCGGCCGATCCGGCCGGTGGCCGCGTCGTAGACGTCCAGCCGCACGTCGCCGTGGCCGAGCCGGTTCTGCGCCAGCAGCACCACGCGCCGGTCGTCGATCGCGATGGCCGGCTGGTAGACCAGCCCGTCGGCGGACCGGGCGGGCAGCCTGGAGACCGCGCGCGGCCACACCTCCTGAGCCGCCCTGGCCAGCCCGACCCTGGCGGGCACGGGCCTGGCGGCGGCCGAGACATGGTCGGCGGGCGCCGCGACCGTCGGCCTGACCAGCACGACCAGTCCGGTGACCGTGGCCAGCGCCAGACCCGCGGCGGCGGCCGACCGCAACCGCCTGCCGGTACGGCGCCGCCGCAACCGCGACAGGCCCGACAGCAAATCGGCGGGGCGAGCCGTTGCGGCCGCCGCCTCCAGGGTCCTGACCAGGTCGTCCTGCCGGACGGCGACGCTCTGGTCGCGCACCCTGGCCGCGGGCAGGTCGAGGACGCGCGCGATGTCCTCGTTCGACAGCCCGGCGTACGAGCGGAGCACGATCACCGCCCTGGCCAGCGGAGGCAGCTCGGCCAGCTGCCGCCAGACGTCCGGATCACCGCCGTGCCCGGCGATCTCGGCCTCGGGCACCCCCTGGCCCGCCCGGCGCCGCCGCTGCGCCACGAACAGGCGGGCCATCGCCGTGCCGACGAAGGTGTCGGGGTGGCCGCTCCTCGCCATGCGCAGCCCGGCCAGCGCCTCCTGGGCCAACAGGACGCCTTCGCGCTGGTCGCCGGTGAGCACGAGGCCGTAGCGCACGAACCCCATGCCCTTGATGAGCACGAAATCGGTGAAGCCGTCCGGAGGACCCATCCAGCCACCTCCGTGGCCAGCATCTCAGGAGGATTCGCGGATGACCAGTTCGGTCGGCAGGATGACCGGATCGGCGGGACCGCCCTCGAACAGCCCCAGCAGCAGCCGCGTCATGGCCGCGGCCTGCTCGAAGATGTGGTGGCGGACCGTGGTCAGCGGCGGGTCGGTGTACTTGGCGGCCTCGATGTCGTCGAAGCCGACCACGGCCACGTCGTCGGGCACCCTGCGCCCCGCCTGGCGCAGCGCCTGCAGCGCGCCGACGGCCATGAGGTCGTTGCCGCAGAAGACCGCGTCGAGCTGGGGGTCGTCCTCCAGCAGCTGCCGCATCGCGACGGCGCCCGACTCCCTGGTGAAGTCGCCGATCGCCACGATGGAACGCCGGTCGGAGCCGCGCAGCACGGTGCGGTACCCCTCGAGCCGGTCCAGGCCGGCGATCATGTCCTGCGGGCCCGCGATGGTGGCGATCCGGCGCCGGCCGCTCTCCACCAGGTGCCGTACGGCCTCGGCCGCCCCGCCGACGTTGTCGTTGTCGACGAACGGGATGTCGATGGGGACGGCGGGCCTGCCGTAGGAGACGACGGGGATCCGCATCCGCGCGATCGCGGCGGGCAGCGGGTCGCCGCCGTGCATGGAGATGAGCATGACGCCGTCGACGTGGCCGCTGGCGATGTAGCGCTCCACCCGCGCGTGGCTCTTGGCCGAGCTGGTCAACATGAGCACGATCTGCTTGTCGGCCGCCTCCAGCTCCACGCTGGCCGACCTGATGACGGTGGAGAACATCGGGTCTTCGGAGAACACCCTGGTCGGCGGTTCGGAGAAGACCAGGGCGATCGAGTCGGTCCGCTGGGTGACCAGGCTGCGCGCCGCCGGGTTGGGCACGTAGCCGAGCTCGTCGACCGCGCGCAGCACCGCGTCGCGGATGTGCGGGGCGACCGTCGACTGCCCGTTGACCACCCGGGAGACCGTGGCACGCGACACTCCCGCCCTGGCGGCGACCGCCTCGAGGGTGGGGCGCTTCATCCCTTGACGCTTCCGGCCAGGAGCCCGCGGACGAAGTAGCGCTGCATCGACAGAAAGACCACGAGAGGAATGATGACAGACACGAAAGCGCCCGCGGTCAGCCGTTGCCACTCGTTGCCCTTGGTTCCGGCCATCTGCGCCAGCCGGACGGTCATCGGCGCGCTCTCCGCGGTGCCGCCGCCGAAGATCAGCCCCACCAGCAGGTCGTTCCACACCCACAGGAACTGGAAGATCGCGAAGCTGGCGAGCGCGGGCGCCACCAGCGGCAGCACGATCCTGCGGAAGATCGTGCCGTGGGTGGCGCCGTCGACCCTGGCCGCCTCCATCAGCTCGTGCGGCAACTCGGACATGAAGTTGTGCAGCAGGAAGACGCCGAGCGGCAGGGCGAAGCAGGTGTGGGCGCACCAGACCTGGACGAACCTGCCGGTGCCCTCCAGGTTCCAGGCGGGCATGAGCTGCAGGCCGAACACCTCGACACCCTCGGAGAAGAACGACAGCAGCGGCACCAGCGCCATCTGCAGCGGCACGACCTGCAGCGCGAAGATCCCGATGTAGATCCAGTCGCGGCCCCTGAACGGCAGCCAGGCCAGCGCGTAGGCGGCGAAGGCGGCGAAGGCCAGCGGGAAGAGCACCGACGGGATCGTGATGACGATCGAGTTGAGCAGGAAGCTGGCCAGCTGCCCGGAGGAGGAGGACGTGCCGAACAGCACCTCCTGGTAGTTCTCCAGCGTCAGCACGGGCGTGGAGAAGAACGTCCACCAGCCGGTGGTCTTGATCTGGTCCTCCGGCCGGAACGACGACAGCAGCAGGCCGACGGTGGGTGTCGTCCAGAGCAGCGCGATCAGCAGCGCGGCGAGGGAGGCCGTCCTGCTCGACAGGCGGGCGCGCACCCGGGCTGGCGCGGTCGTCATCGAAGGGCCCTCCTGCTGCGGATCTGGTAGATGACGATCGGCGTGACCAGCACGAACAGGAAGACCGCCAGCGCGGCGCCCTTGCCGGTCTCGCCGTAGCGGAAAGCCTGGTTGTACATCTCGTTGGCGATGACGCTGGTGTCGAACTGGCCGCCGGTCATGGTGCGCACGATGTCGAAGAGCTTCAGCGTGCCGATCGACTGCGTGACCAGCACGACGATCACCGCGGGCCGGATCGAGGGCAGCGTCACCCTGAAGAACATCTGCGCCGCCCCGGCGCCGTCGAGCTTGGCGGCCTCCACGATGTCGGCGGGGATCCCCTTGATCGCCGCCGACAGCACGACCGTGGCGAAACCGGCCTGGATCCAGACCATCACCACGATGAGGAAGAGCGTGTTGAGGGGCGGGTCGAGCAGCCACTGCCGGGGCTCGCCGCCGAGCCACACCACCACCTGGTTGAGCAGGCCGATCTGGTCGACGCCCTCGGGCCGGTAGGCGTAGACGAACTTCCAGATGATCCCCGCGCCGACGAACGAGATGGCCATCGGCAGGAAGAGCAGCGACTTGGCCAGCGACTCGAACCTGGCCCGGTCCACGATCACCGCGTAGACCAGGCCGATCGCCGTCACCAGCAGCGGGACGAGGACCACCCAGACGAGCGTGTTGCGCAGCACCGTGACGGCTTCCGGCTGGGTGAACATCCACGCGTAGTTGTCCAGGCCGACGAAGGCGGTGCCGTCACCGCTCATGAACGACAGCAGCGTGGTGCGGACGGCCGGGAGCACCAGGCCCACGGCGAGCAGGACGACGGCGGGGGCGAGCAGGATCGCGGCGTGCAGGCGGGCTCTGCTGCGCATCGGGGCCCGGTCGAGAAGCAGCAGGACCAGGCCGACGACCGCGAGGAACGCGACGACGCCGATGACCAGCTGGATGAGTTTGGGCGACTCGGCGGCCAGGTCGAAGTCCAGGTCCAAGGGTCCTCCTGGGGCCCTCGGGCGCCGGGGGCGGCGCCGGAGGGGGCGGACGTGAGCGGGCTGGGCGGGCGTTCCCCTGACCGGTACGGCAGGCGCCGCGCGGGCTGCCTGCCGTACCGGGGACTTCAGGAAGTGGGCCAGGAGGCGTCGATGAAGTCGAGCACCGTCTTGGTGTCCTTGCCGTTGATCCAGTCGGTCATGCCCTTCCAGAAGGTGCCGGAGCCGACGGCGGCCGGCATGAGGTCCGAGCCGTCGAACCTGAAGACCGTCGCCTCGTCGCGCAGCATCTCCATCGACAGCCTGTCGATCGGGTTCTGCGCGTTGGCGAGGTCGACGCCCTTGTTGGCCGACACGTACGTGCCCAGCTTCATCCTGGAGTTGGCGTGCTCGGGCGTGGCCAGGTAGCGCTGGAAGGCCTGCACCTCGGGCCGGTCGGCGAAGGCGGCGACGAACTCGCCCGCGCCGAGCACCGGCTTCGTGGCCGGGTCGTTGCCCGGCAGGTAGAAGGCGAAGACGTCACCGTCCTGGGCGACCTTGGTGCCCTCGGGCCAGAAGTTGGCGTAGAAGGAGGCCTGGCGGTGCATCGCGCACTTGCCCGTCGTGATCGGCACGCCGCCCTCCTGGAAGGCGGTGCTGGCGATCGACTTGACGGGCCCGTAGCCGCCGTTGACGTACTTGTCGTTCTTGAGGATCGCGCCCACCTTGTCGACCGCCGCGACCACCTTGGGGTCGTTGAACTTCAGTTCGTGGGAGACCCAGCGGTCGTACTCCTCGGGGCCGAGCTCGCGCAGGATGACGTCCTCGATCCAGTCGGTCGCCGGCCAGCCCGTCGCCTCGCCCGACTCGATGCCCGCGCACCACGGCTTGGTGCCGGCGGCCGCGATCGTGTCGCTCAGCTTCATCAGCTCGTCCCAGGTCTTCGGGACCTGCCAGCCCTTCTCCTGGAAGGTCTTGGGCGAGTACCAGACGAACGACTTCACGCTGGCGCCCAGGGGGGCGGCGTAGAAGGTGCCGTCCACGGTGCCGTAGGCGATCCAGTCCTTGGACCAGCCCTGGTCGGCCAGCGCCTTGACCTCGGCCGGGGCGGGCTTCAGCTTGCCCGCCTTCGCGAAGCGCGCCAGCAGGCCAGGCTGGGGGAAGAAGGCGAGGTCAGGCGGGTTGCCGCCGTCGGACCGCACCTGGATCTGCGCCTCGAACTCGCCCGTGCCCTCGTAGGTGATCTTCATGCCGGTGCACTGCTCGAACGTCTTCCAGTTCTGCTGGAAGAGGTCGGCCTCGGTGTCCCTGATGGGGGAGTAGACCGTGACCTTCTTGCCGTCGTGCTTGCCGTACTGCTGGAAGGCGGCGCAGTCGGCCGCGGGGGCCGCCTGGCCGGTGGAGGACCCTGACCCGGTGGAGCCGCAGCCGGTGACGACGAGCGCCAGCGCCGCGGCTCCGACGAGAAGTCGAGGGGCGGTGGTCATGTGCATCCTCCTGTGCCGGTGAGAGCGTTCTCTGAGAATTGATGGCGCACATGACGAGGTCAATATCGGGGGGATTACGGTTTGTTGGGACCCCAGGTAAACCCGTTGTCGCTGATCACGGACCTGTACCAGAGAGCGCTGTCCTTCAGGGTGCGGGCCTGGGTGGCGTAGTCGACGTGGACGAGGCCGAACCTGCGGCGGTAGCCCTCGGCCCACTCGAAGTTGTCCAGCAGCGACCAGACCAGGTAGCCGCGCAGGTCGGCGCCGGCCGTGATGGCCGCGTGTGCGGCGCGCAGGTGCCCCTCGAGGTAGGCGAGCCTGCCGTCGTCGTGCACCCTGCCGTGCTCCACGACGTCGTCGAAGGCGGCGCCGTTCTCGGTGACCATGAGGCCGACCCGCGGGTAGTCCTGCGACAGCCGTACCAGCAGGCGCGACAGGCCGCTGGGCACGATCGGCCAGCCCATGGCGGTGACGGGGGCGTCGGCGGGGGCGAAGCGCACGCCCTCCGAGCCCGGCCACGCGGCGTCGGCGGGCAGTCCGGGCGCCGCCTCGACCACGCAGGGGTTGTAGTAGTTGACGCCGACCAGGTCGATGGGGGCGTTGACGATCTCCAGGTCGCCGTCGCGGATGTGCGCGGTGCCGCCGTTGCGACCGGCGGCGCTCAGCACCTCCTCCGGGTACCGGCCGGCCAGCGCGGGGTCCAGGAACTGGCGGGTCAGCAGCGCGTGGATGCGCTGGACGGCCTCGGCGTCGGCCGCGGACGGAGCCGCGTCGGGGTCGTTGACCTGGG
Organism: Nonomuraea sp. NPDC003754; assembly: GCF_053605785.1. Lineage (NCBI taxonomy): Bacteria > Bacillati > Actinomycetota > Actinomycetes > Streptosporangiales > Streptosporangiaceae > Nonomuraea > Nonomuraea sp. NPDC003754. The sequence goes on along the minus strand of NZ_JBSGJX010000015.1, from coordinate 192,298 downwards.
CGGGTGTCAGCACCGGCGCCGAGTTGACCACCAGCATGATCTCCTCGGCGCCCTTCGCGCGCAGCGTCCTGGCCGCGAGCCCGTGGCCGAGCAGCAGGTGGTGCGCGGCCCTGAGCGCGTCGTGCGCGGAGGTACGGCCCGGCGCGTGCACGCCGTTGCCGTAGCCGAGGAACGCCGCGACCCACGGCTCGTTGAGGGTGGTCCAGTGGCTGACCCGGTCGCCGAGCCGGTCGTGCATGATCGCGGCGTAGTCGGCGAAGCGGTGGGAGGTGTCGCGGACGGTCCAGCCGCCCAGGTCCTCGAGCGTCTGCGGCAGATCCCAGTGATAAAGCGTGACGTATGGGGTGATGCCCGCTTCGAGGAGCTCGTCGACGAGCCTGTCGTAGAAGCCGAGGCCCGCCGAGTTGGCCGGTCCGGAGCCGGTGGGCTGGATCCTCGGCCAGGCGACGGAGAACCGGTAGGCCCCGAGGCCCAGCTCCCTCATCAGCGCCACGTCATCGCGGTAGCGGTGGTAGTGGTCGCAGGCCACCTCGCCGGTGTCGCCGTCGCGCACCTTCCCCGGCGTCGCGGAGAAGGTGTCCCAGATCGACGGGCCGCGCCCGCCCTCCTTCGCGGCCCCCTCGATCTGGTAGGACGCCGTGGCCGCGCCCCAGACGAAGTTCTCAGGGAAGACCACGGTCCCCCGCGCCTCCATGGTCGTGATCGTCATCCCTTGACAGCTCCTTGCATGATTCCTCCGATGATCTGCTTGCCGAGCAGGACGAACACGAGGATCAGCGGCAGGGTACCCACCGCCGTCCCCGACAGGCCGAGGACGTAGTCGTTGACGTACCCGCTGGCCAGCGTCGACAGTGCCACCTGCACCGTCGGGTTCTCCGGGGTGAGCACCACCAGCGGCCAGAAGTAGTCGTTCCACGCCGACATGAACGTCAGCATCCCGAGCACCGCCGCGGCCGGCCGCGCCGCGGGGAGTACGACGTGCCAGAACAGCCCCCAGGTCGTCGCGCCGTCGACCCTGCCCGCCTCCAGCAGCTCCGTGGGCAGCGCGCGGGAGAGGTACTGCGTCATGAAGAACACCCCGAAGGCGTTCACCAGCGCGGGCACCACCAGCGCGTACATCGAGCCGGTCCACTCGATCTTCACCATGAGCATGTAGAGCGGGATGATCCCGAGCTGGGCCGGCACCATCATGGTCGCCACCGTGATCAGCAGCAGGATGTTCCTGCCCCTGAAGGACAGCTTGGCGAAGGCGAACCCGGCCAGCGTCGAGAAGAACATCACCGCGATCGCGATCGACCCGGCGACCAGGAAGGAGTTGAGCAGGGCCAGGGCGAACGGCACGGTGTCGAAGACGCGCTGCACGTTGGCGAGGAAGTTGCCGCCGGGCAGCAGCGGCGGCGGCACCTCGGCCAGCGCCGAGTTGTGCCGCGAGGCCACGACCACGCTGTAGTAGAGCGGGAAGACCGAGAAGAAGGCCACCGCCAGCAGCGTCAGATAAGTGAGGCGTCGTCTCACTTGAAGGCCCCTCCCAGCCGGCGGGTCAGCAGGTAGTTGACGCCCGCCGCGACCACGACGAACAGGAACATCACCCACGAGGCCGCCGAGGCGTAGCCGAAGTCGAACTTGGTGAAGCCCAGGTCGTAGACGTAGAGCGCGAGCGTCTGGAACTGGCGGTCCGGCCCGCCGCTGGTGATGCCCCCCGCGCCGCTGCCCGCCCCGAACAGCAGGGGCTCGGCCAGGATCTGCATCGCGCCGATCGTCGAGACCGTGACCACGAAGATGATCGTGGGCCGGATCATCGGGATGGTGATCTTCTTGAGCTGCGTCAGGTTCGACGCGCCGTCGATCGTGGCCGCCTCGTACAGCTCCCTGGGGACGGCCTGCATCGCCGCCAGGAAGATCAGCGCGTTGTAGCCCGTCCACCTCCATATGATCATCACCGAGATGGCCACGTGCGAGGTCGCGGTGCCCTCCGCCCAGGCCACGCCCTCGATCCCGAACCACGACAGCATCCAGTTGATCAGCCCGTAGTCGCGCCCGAACAGCTGGCTGAAGATGACCACGACCGCGACCACGCTGGTCACGTTCGGCACCAGCAGCGTGATGCGGAAGAACGTCTGCGCCCGCAGCGGGCGGTTGAGCAGGTGCGCCAGCCAGATGGCCAGCACGAGCTGCGGCGCCGTCGACAGGACGCCGATGGAGAAGGTGTTGAACGTGGCGTTCCAGAAGTAGCCGTCATCGAGCAGCGTGCCGAAGTTCTCCACCCCGATGAAGGTGTGCGTGTCGGAGGTGAGCGTCCACTCGTGCAGGCTCACCCACGCCGTGAAGATCAGCGGGAACACCCCGAAGGCGCAGAACAGCAGGAAGAACGGGGCCACGTAGGCGTACGGGGAGAGCTTGAGGTCGAGCGCGTGCCTGACGAGGCGGCGGCGCCTCCCGGGCACCGCGGCCGGCAGGGTGGCCATGCGGAAGTCCTCCAGGTCGATGCGGTACGGCGGGACGGCGCGCCCCGCCCGTACCGGCGGCTACTTGATCTTCTGGACGTCCGCGACGACCTGCGCCCACGCCTCGTCCGGCGTCTGCTTGCCCTGCTCGACCCGGCCCAGCCCGTCGCCGACGGCCACGCGCACGTCGCCCTCCTTGGGGCCGAGGTGCTGGGGCTTGAGGGTGCGCGCCGCGTCGGAGTAGATCTTGCCGATCGGCGCGTCACCGAAGAACGGCTTGGTGAAGCTCTGGATCGACGGGTCGTCGTAGAGGGCGGGGATCGAGGGGAAGGTGCCCTCCTCCTTGAAGACGCGGGCCTGGTTGTCCTTCGAGGTGAGGAAGTCGATCAGCTCGGCCGCCTCCTTGGGGTGCTTGCCCTGCTTTGGGAGCAGCAGGTGCGAGCCGCCGCTGTTGCCCGAGCCGCCAGGGACCTTCGCGATGTCCCACTTGCCGGCCGCGTCCTTGGCCTGCTCCTGGATGTAGCCGGTCATCCAGGCCGGGCAGATGATCGTGGCGAACGAGCCCTTGGCGAAGCCGGTGTTCCACGGCGGGGAGAAGGCGGCCAGCTTGGCGCTCAGGCCGTTCAGGCTGAGCTGGTTGGACAGGTCCCAGGCCTTCTTGACCTCGGGGTTGGTGGCGACGACGATCTGGTCCTGGGCGTCGTAGAGGCCGACGGGCGCCTGGTTGACGATCGCGCGGAAGATCTCGCCGGGGGAGTCGACGAACTTGGCGTCCTTGACGTTCCCGGCGAACTTCTTGCCGGTCTCGATGTACTGCTCCCACGTCGGCCAGAGCTCGGCCACCTTCTCGCGGTCGGTGGGCAGCCCGGCCTTCTCGAACAGGTCCTTGCGGTAGCACATGGCCAGGCCGCCGACGTCGGTGCCGAGGCCGAGCAGCCGGGAGCCATCCTTCGACAGGCCCTGCTGCCACTTCCAGTCCAGGTAGTCGCCCTGCCGCTTGTCCAGGCCGTACTGCTTGAGGTCGTGGAACTTGTCGGGCTGGGAGGTGAAGGAGCTGATGTAGCCCACCTCCACCGCCTCGACGTCGGCCGCGCCCGCGTTGGTGGCCAGCCGCTTGACCAGGTTGTTGTGGTGGTCGTTGAACTGCGTGACCCGCTCGACGATCTCCACGTCGGGATGCGTCTTCCTGTACTCCTCGTACAGCGGCTTGAAGCCGAAGTCGCCGAAGAGCGCGACGCTGAGCGTCACCTTCTCGGCGGTGCCGCCGCCCGTGTCGGCGGTCTGCTGTGATCCGCCGCCGCAGGCGGCGAGCGCGAGCGCGAGCGCGGAGGCGGTGAGCACCGGTACGGCGAGCCGCCCGAAGCGGCGGGCCTGGGAGTACGGCGTGGCCATGGAACCCTCCTCGAGGGCGGTGGGGAGTGACGGTGAGAGAGCGCTCTCTCAGAGGTTGCGGGTCGGGGGCCTGCCATGTCAACGGAGGGTTTCAGGGATGCACAAGAGAGCGCTCTCTCACCTGTGGCGGCGTTTCCGCAGGTGACGGCCACGCCTCGGAGCGGTGGGAGCGCTCCCAGAGGGTCGGCCCGTTTCCAGAGTGTTACCTGTAGCGGGAGAGCGTTCTCTCAGCCGAGGACGCGGCCGAGCACCTTGGCGTACATCCGGCCGGGGCTCGGCGTCGCCGGCGAGGTCAGGAACCCCGGCAGCATCGGCAGATCGACCGCGAACGCCTGCAACCGTTCGTACAGCACGTTGGCGTCGCGCGGCCTGTCCTCGACCGGCTTCTCCAGCAGGTCGGACAGCACCTTCCCGAGCGCGGCCGGAAGCCCGGGCACCGGGGGCGGCCGCTCCTTCACCTGCCTCTCGAACACGACGTACTCCGTCGGGCCGGTGAACAGCTGCCGCCCCGTCAGCATCTCGTGCAGCACGCAGCCGAGCGAGTAGAGATCGCTGCGCGGCTCGGCGACACCCCGCTGGATCTGCTCGGGCGCCATGTACGCCGGAGTGCCGAGGATCTGCCCGATCCTGGTGAACTGCGTGCCGTTCGCCTCCCGCAACATCGCCAGGCCGAAGTCGAGCACCTTGACGCTGCCGTCGCGACAGAGCATGAGATTGGTCGGCTTGAGATCGCGATGGCAGATCTCCAGCGCGTGCGCCGCCGACAGCACCGCGCACGCCTGCGCCGCGATCGCCACCGCCCACGGCACCGGCAGCGGGCCGTGCTCGCTCAGCAGGTCGGCGACCGTGACCCCGTCGATGAACTGCATCACCTGGAACAGCCGCTGCTCGTGCGTCCCGAAGTCGTACAGGACGGGCGCCCCCGGATGCTCCAGGCGCGCCAGGATGCGCGCCTCCCTGGTGAAGCGCCGCTCCAGCTCCTCGTCGGCGTCCTTGCCGGGCAGCGGGTACAGCAGCTTGACCGCCACCCGCCGGTCGAGATGCCGGTCGTGGCCACGGTAGACGGCGCTCATGCTGCCCCGGCCCAGAGGAAGGTCGTCGAGCACGTAGCGGTCACCGATGACCATCCGCCTCTCCTGCCCCCTCCACGACCAGCCCGCTTGAGACTCTCCGGGGAATCTACAGCAACCAGGTGGATCTTGATCGCCGTGCGGCGCGGGCCCGGTCCCGCGGGCGCCGGACGTGGCCGCCGACGATCGGCCCATGGGGCGTCAGGAGATCACGGCGGTTCACGCGGACGCGGGCGGCCGTTGCCGCCCGCGGCTCGTCGTCGGCCTCCCACGGTTCTAGACTCGAGCGTGGACCTCGTCGCCCGGACGAGAGGCAGGTGCGCCGCGTGTCCGACGAGCATCTCACCCATGGCTGGGAGCAGGACCTCGACGCCGGAGACTCCCTGGTGCGCAGGTTCGTGCTGGCCAACGCCGACCGCAACGCCTTCGTCGCCGCCTGCGCGGGCGGGCGCGCCGAACGCTGGCAGGACCTCGCGGTCGCCGACCCCGCCTCGCCGGTCCTGTTCGACAACGCCGCCGTGCTGCTGGCGCCACCGCCGTACATCGACCTGGCGGACACGCTGCGGCGGCTGCTCGCCTTCTACCCGCCCGAACGCCACTTCGTGTTCCTGTCGGTCTGGCCGACGCCGGACCTGTCCACGGCGGGCCTGCGGCTGATGGGCCATCCTCCGCTCATGCTGCGCCCGCAGGGCGGGAGCCCGCCGCCCCTTCCCGACGGGCTCAGGATCGTCCCCGTCACCGACCGCCGCGGCCTGGCGGACTTCGTCCGCACGCTCGTCGAGGCCTACCCGATGCCGGAGGCGGAGGGCACGGTGTTCGGCGACGCGCGGGTCCTGGACGGCCCGATCAAGCTGTTCGTGGGATACGCCGGCGACCGGCCCGTCGCCACGTCCGGATCCCGGCTCGGGCACGGCATCGTCGACGTCGAATGGGTGTCCACGCTGCCCTCCCATCGCGGCAGGGGCATCGGCGCCGCCGTCACCTGGGCCGCCACGCTCGCCGAGCCGTACCAGCCGGCCATGCTCATCGCCAGCGACGAGGGCCGGCCGGTCTACGAGGCGATGGGATACCTGCGGCTGATGCGGCTGACGATGTGGCACCGTCCGCCGGCGACCTGACGCTCACCCTCCCGGACGGACGAGCGGGCTGCCGGGCGGGCTGACGGGCGGCCGGATGGACACGCGCGTCAGGCCGACGGAGAGGCGCGCCGGATGGGCGCGCGTGCCGGGCGGGCGCGCCGGATGGGCGCGCAGGGCGGGCGTGCCGGGCGGGCGGGCAGGGCGGGCGTGCCGGGCGGGTGCGCCGGATGGGCGTGCCGGGTGGGTGCGCCGGGTGGGAGTCGGGTGGGAGTCGGGTGGCGGGGCCGGTCGGTCACGGCCGCAGGACGAAGTCCCTGATCGCCGCGCCGATCTCGTGCGGGGAGTCCTCCTGGACGTAGTGGATGCCGCGCACGCCGACCTCGCGCTGGTTCGGCCAGGTGCGCGCGAACTCCAGCGCCCTGCCGACCAGGATCGCGCCGGGCTCGGCGGAGATCAGCAGCTTGGGGACGGCGCTGCGGGCCATCCAGCTCCCGTACGCCTCCACCACCTCGGCCACGTCCCGAGGCGTGCCGTCGATGGGCAGTTCGCGGGGGAAGACCAGCGTGGGCAGGCGCGAGTCCCGGTCGCCGAACGGCGCGCGGTAGGCCGCCATCTCCTCCTCCCGCAACGGACGCAGCACGCTTCGGGGAAGCACCGTCTCGACGAAGAAGTTCTGGCCCAGCAGCAGTTCCTCGCCTTCGGGCCCGCGCATCGCGCGGAACAGCGTGTCGCGGCCCTCGGGGAAGTCGGCCCACAGCCGCGGCTGGACGATCGCCTCCATGTAGGCGATGGCGCGCACGCGCTCGGGGTGGCGGCGCGCCCAGTGGAAGCCGAGCGCCGAACCCCAGTCGTGCAGCACCAGCGTGACCTGCCCCTCGGGCAGCACCGCGTCGAACCAGGCGTCGAGGTGGCGGGCGTGGTCGGCGAACCGGTAGGCCCCGTCGGCCGCGGGCCCGGAACGGCCCATGCCGACCAGGTCGGGCGCCAGGCACCGGCGGACGTCGGCCAGGTAGGGGATCACGTTGCGCCACAGGTACGAGGAGGTGGGGTTGCCGTGCAGGAACACCACCGGCTCGCCGTCGCCGGTGTCCACGTGGCTCAGATGGGTGCCCAGCACGCGCACCTGCCGCCGCGGGTGCGGGTCGGCGGCGGAGATGGTGCCGGTGTCGGTGACGGCGACGGCGGGGCTGGTGCTGGTGTCGGCAGCGGAGACGGTGTCGGTGCCGGAGATGGTGTCGGTGCCGGTGCTCGCGGTCATGGGTGTCGTCCTTCGGTCGGTGAGGTGGCAGGGGCCAGGAGGGTGCCGAACACCACGGTGGTGAAGCGCTCCAGCGGATCGGACGAGCGCTCCACCTTCATCCGCAGCATCGCCCCCTGCCAGGAGGCCATCAGGAAGTCGGCGAAGTCGGGTGCGGGCAGCGGCAGCGCGATCTGGCCTGCCCGCTGCGCCTCGTCCAGGCAGCGTGCGAACGGCTCGTGCCACTCGGTGAAGATCTGCGCCAGGTGCGTGCGGATGGCCTCGCTGGTCTCGGTCGAGTCCAGGCTGGTGTTGCCGATCAGGCATCCGTCGTGCCATTCGCGTGCCCGCAGCCGTTCGGTGATGGCGTCGAAGTAGGCGCGCAGCCGTTCCAGCGGAGGCCTGCCGGTGTCGTCCAGGGTCGCGGCGACGATCGCGCGGACGTCGGTGAAGTAGCGGTCGATCACCGCCAGCCCGAAGTCCTCCTTGGAGGCGAAGTGGTTGCTGAACGAGCCGAGCGGGACGCCGGCCGCCGCCGTGATGGTGCGGACGCTCGCGCCCACCAGCCCCGTCCTGCGGACGGCCTCCATCCCTTGGTCGAGGAGTTGGTCTTTCTTCGATGGTCTCGCCATGAGTCCAATATGGACGTTCATATTGATTTCGTCAAGCCATGGGCCCCACAACCGGACAGGCCTCCCGGGAGCGCGTGACGCGCCCCCGGGAGGCCTGTCGTTCCGGCGGGGTCAGACGTTGCGCCGGTACTGGCCGCCCGCCTCGAAGAGGGCCTCGGTGATCTGGCCGAGCGAGCACACCCTCGCCGCGTCCATCAGCACCTCGAACGCGTTGTCGTCCGACATGGCCACCTCCCTCAGCCGGCGCAGCGCCGCCGGCGCGGTGGAGCGGTTTCTCGCCTGGAAGCCGCGCAGCCGGTCGAGCTGGGAGTGCTTCTCCTCCTCGGTCCCCCTGGCCAGCTCCAGCGGCCCGTGCTCCACCTCGCCGCGCGGGTTGCGGAAGGTGTTCACCCCGATGATCGGCAGCGAGCCGTCGTGCTTGCGGGTCTCGTAGAGCATCGACTCGTCCTGGATCTTGCCGCGCTGGTAGCCGGTCTCCATCGCGCCGAGCACGCCGCCGCGGTCCGACAGGCGCTCGAACTCGCTCAGCACCGCCTCCTCGACCAGGTCGGTCAGCTCGTCGATGATGAACGAGCCCTGCAGCGGGTTCTCGTTCCTCGCCAGGCCCCATTCGCGGTTGATGATGAGCTGGATCGCCATCGCGCGCCGTACGGACTCGGCCGAGGGGGTGGTGACGGCCTCGTCGAAGGCGTTGGTGTGCAGGCTGTTGCAGTTGTCGTAGATCGCGATGAGGGCCTGCAGGGTGGTGCGGATGTCGTTGAAGTCCATCTCCTGGGCGTGCAGCGACCGGCCGGAGGTCTGGATGTGGTACTTCAGCTTCTGCGAGCGTTCGGCCGCGCCGTACCGCTCCCTCATCGCGACGGCCCAGATCCGGCGGGCGACCCGCCCGAGCACGGAGTACTCGGGGTCCATGCCGTTGGAGAAGAAGAACGACAGGTTGGGCGCGAAGTCGTCGATCCGCATGTCGCGCGCCAGGTAGGCCTCGACGTAGGTGAAGCCGTTGGCGAGGGTGAAGGCGAGCTGGCTGATGGGGTTCGCGCCCGCCTCGGCGATGTGGTAGCCGGAGATGGACACCGAGTAGAAGTTGCGCACCTGGTTGCGGATGAACCACTCCTGGATGTCGGCCATCATGCGCAGCGAGAACTCCGTGGAGAAGATGCAGGTGTTCTGCCCCTGGTCCTCCTTGAGGATGTCGGCCTGGACGGTGCCCCGCACGGTGGCGAGGGTCCTGGCGCGCAGCTCGGCCGCCTCCTGCGGGGACGCCGGGCGGCCCTGGGCGGACTCGAAGCGCTCGAGCGCCTGGTCGATCGCGGCGTTGAGGAAGAAGGCCAGGATCGTGGGGGCGGGGCCGTTGATGGTCATGGAGACGGAGGTGTTCGGCGCGGACAGGTCGAAGCCGTCGTAGAGCACCTTCATGTCGTCGAGCGTCGCGATCGACACCCCCGAGGTCCCGACTTTTCCGTAAATGTCGGGTCGGACGTCGGGATCGTGGCCGTACAGGGTCACCGAGTCGAACGCGGTGGACAGCCGGGTGGCCGGCTGGCCCTCCGACAGCAGCTTGAAGCGCCGGTTCGTCCTGAACGGGTCGCCCTCGCCGGCGAACATCCTGGTCGGGTCCTCGTCGTCCCGCTTGAAGGGGAACACGCCCGCGGTGAACGGGAAGCGGCCCGGCAGGTTCTCCGAGCGCAGGAAGCGCAGCAGCTCGCCGTGGTCCTCGAAGCGGGGCAGCGCGACGCGCGGGATCCTGTTGCCGGAGAGGGTCTCGCGCCACAGCGGGGTGTGGATCTCCCTGTCGCGGACCCGTACGACGAGCTCGTCGGCGGTGTACTGCTCCCGCAACGCGGGCCACTCCGCCAGCAGCGCCCTGCTCTCGTCGGACAGCTCCCGCTCGGCCTGGGCAGCCAGCTCGTCCAGACGCGCATCCGTCACGTCCCGCCTGTCGGCGGGGGCGACCGCCTGCGCCCCGCCCGCCTGCCCCCCGCCCGCCGAACCGGCGGGTTCGCCCAGGAGCGCCCGGACGGCCGCCAGCTGCTGCCGGCGCCGGGCCACCTCCACCTGGGCCGTCGTCTCGGCGTGGTAGCCGCGCACCGTCTCGGCGATCTCCGCGAGGTAGCGGACCCGTGCCGGCGGCACCACCGCCGCCGCCGTCCTGGAGGTGCGCCCCTCGACCCTGGGCAGCAGGCCGGCGCCGGCCGGCATGCCCCGCTCCACGAGCTGGTCGCGCAGGTGGTGGTAGAGCGCCGTCACCCCCGCGTCGTTGTAGCGGGCGGCGATGGTGCCGAACACCGGCATCGCGTCGGGCGACACCCCGAACGCGGACCGGTTGCGCACCATCTGGCGGCGCACGTCGCGCAGCGCGTCCTCGGCCCCGCGCCGCTCGTACTTGTTGATCACGACGGCCTCGGCGAAGTCGAGCATGTCGATCTTCTCGAGCTGGGAGGCGGCGCCGAACTCCGGCGTCATCACGTAGATCGGCACGTCCACGTGCGGGACGATCCCCGCGTCGCCCTGCCCGATGCCGGGTGTCTCGATGACGACCAGGTCGTACCCGGCCGCGCGGCAGGCGGCGATCACGTCGTCGAGGCAGTCGGGCACCTCGCTCGCGCCTCGCGTGGCGAGGGAACGGAAGTAGGTCTGCCCGCCGAGGCTGTTCATCCTGATGCGGTCGCCGAGCAGGGCGCCGCCGCCGCGCCGCCTGGTGGGGTCGATGGCGATGACCGCCATGCGCAGCTTGTCGTCGTTGTCGACGTGGAACCTGCGCAGCAGCTCGTCGGTCAGCGACGACTTGCCGGACCCGCCGGTGCCGGTGATGCCCAGGACGGGCGCCCGCCGGACGGTCGATCCGGCACCGTCACCCGGAACGTTCTCCGCCCCCGCCACGGCATCGCCGGTCACACCGGTGGCGCTCTGGGCCGGGGTCGCGCCGCCCAGGGCGCGGATCCCCGCGAGCAGTTCCTCGGGCGCCCGCCCCGACTCGATCAGTGTGATCGCCCTGGCCAGCGCCGCCTGGTCGCCCGACGCGACGGCCTCCACGGACGGCGGGTCGCCGAGCTCGACGTCGCATTCCTCGATCAGCTTGTTGATCATTCCGGGGAGGCCGAGCCGCTGGCCGTCCTCGGGGGAGAAGATCCTCGCCACGCCCCTGGAGTGCAGCAGCTCGATCTCCTCGGGGACGATCACGCCGCCGCCCCCGCCGTACACCCTGATGTGGCCGGCGCCGCGCTCACGCAGGAGCTCGACGAGGTAGGTGAAGAACTCGACGTGCCCGCCCTGGTAGGAGCTGATCGCGACGCCCTGGACGTCTTCCTGGATGGCGGCGGTGACGATCTCGTCGACGGATCTGTTGTGTCCGAGATGCACGACCTCCGCCCCTTGTGACTGCAGGATCCGCCGCATGATGTTGATCGCGGCATCATGGCCGTCGAACAGCGCTGCCGCGGTCACGAAGCGGACGGGATGGGCCGGTACGTGCACGCCTGATCACTCCTTGGTGAGGGGCCTCCTCTCGAAGATACTAGGACGTCCTACTATTTCCCAGTGGCCGCCTCATACGGCCTGCGCCGCCTGGCCGTACCGCCCGGCGGGGTGAGCGGGTGCGCAGCGACCGGCACGGCCGGCGCGCGCTCGCCGGAACGCTCCAACGGCAGGTGAGCGCGTTCCGCCTGCGCGCGCGAGCGGGCCTCGTCCGCCGGGACGCGGGTGCGGGGGACGCCGGGCGGTGCGGGGGTCGTGGTGCGCGCCTGGGGTGGCAGGGCGGGGACGGGACCGTGGAGTGATGGCGTGAGGCGGGCGGCGGTCACGTGCGGCGGTGGTGCGGGGGTGGTGCGGGCGGCGGTGACATGTGGCGGTGGCGCGGGGTCGGGGCTGACCCATGGGACGAGTTCCCGGCGATGGCGCCCGGAGCCGCGGGAGCGTCCCGCCATCCGGAACGAGACGACCACGGTGGTGAGTACCATCGCGGCGAGTAAGGCCTGCGGCGTCCCCAGCACGTCGAACGGTGACTCCCGTGTCGCTGCCGGCGGCACGTGCGCCTGGACGGAGAAGGGCTCGAGCGGCTGGTCGGAGGGGCGTACCTCGATCAGCGTGGGATGTTCCTTGACCAGGCGGGGCAGCCCGTACCCGACGACCTTGTCGGTGTCGCGGACCTTGCGCTTGAGCCAGACCTTGTCGACGTTCGCCTCGATCGTGTGGATCTTCGATCCGGCGACCTTCTCGACGATCCCGACGTGGTCGATGCCCTTGTAGCTCTTGCCGCCCCTCCAGTCGTAGAAGACCAGGGCGCCTGGCTCGGGTTTTGGCGACCAGGCGCCCTGCTGGATGAACCAGGCCGCGTGCGAGGGCGTCCAGGCGAACTGCCCGACGTACTCCTGCAGGCCCGCCTTGTGCGCGGCCCAGGTGATGAACATGTCGCACCACGGCGCGTTGCGATACTGGGGGTCCTGGACGAGGTCGGCGTACCACGTGCCGAACTTGGTGTACTGGCCGCCCTTCTCGCGGTAGCCGAGCTCGGGGCGAGCCGCCTTCAGCAGTCCTTCAGCGATCGGGTCCAGGACGACTCCTTCCCAGAAGACCGGCGACTAACGAGGGACTGTAGTAGTGCCGTCGTGGCCGCGGGCCGGACATCCGGAAAGTGTCTAGATATGAGGCGAAATATGCGCAGTGTTGCTGCTGGGACGTACTAGTCGAGATAGCTGTAGAGCTTCTTCCAGCTGCCGCCGTACAGGCAGGTGGCCGACGGCTTCGAGGCCTTGATCTCGCCGCAGACCTTCGTCTCGACCAGGACGACCCGCTTCTCGACGAAGGAGAAGGACTTCGGGGTGCCCTTGGTGCAGTCGAGGCTGTAGAGGTGCTTGGTCGGCACGCTTCCGTCCTTCTTGAGGAAGGAGACGCGGAAGGCCGCCCAGCCGCAGGCCGGCCCCTTGGTCAGGTCGGTGATCGCGCCATTGATCTCCACCGTGGCGGTCGTCGGCGTGGTGGACGTGTCCCGGCTGAGCACGGTGAGCCTGCCCTGGGCGACGGCCTTCCTGCCGGAGGAGAACGTCGGGCCCCACGTCGTGCTGGGGCCGGCCCCGACGCCCGTGGCGGCGGACGCGGAGATGGGGGCGGAATCAGGCGCGGAAGCGGACGCGGACGCGACGGTGGCGGGTAAGGCCGCCAGCAGGCCGGCGGCGGCGATCAGGATGGTACGGCTGGTCCTCATCGGGAGTTCCCTTCTCGTTGTACCGAGAGTGTGGGTTCCCGCGCTTTCAGATGGGTTGAGAACCGCCGTACCGATCAGGATCCGACGCCCACCCGGTACATCGACGTGCCGCCCTCGCCGGACGGTACGACGTCGGCCACGATGACGGTGACGTTGTCGGGCCCTCCGCCCTCGTTGGCCAGTTCGATGAGCCTGTGCACGGCGGCGTCGGGCTCGCCGTACGAGGTCAGGATCTCGTGGAGGGTCTCGGGGCCGAGCACGTCGGTCAGCCCGTCGGAGCACAACATGTAGCGGTCGCCGAGCTCCGCCTCGCGCAGCGACATGTCGGGCTCGGCCCTGCCCTCGCTGCCGAGCACGCGCAACACCATCGAGCGGCGCGGGTGGACCGCGGCCTGGTCCTCCGTGATGCGGCCTTCGTCCACCATCGACTGGACCAGCGTGTGGTCCTTGGTGATCTGGTAGAGCGCGCCGTCGCGCAGCAAGTACGCCCGCGAGTCGCCCAGGTGGGCCAGGGCGAACCTCGCGCCGTCCCACAACATGGCGGTCACCGTCGTGCCCATGCCCCTGCGAGCCGGGTCGATCTCGACCAGTTCGGCAAGCCTGCGCCCCGCCTCCAGCACGGCCGCCTCCAGGGCGGTTTCGAGATCGGCCCCCGCCTCTGGCAAGCTGACGTCGAGCTCGCGCAGCACCGCGATCGTGGCGGAGCTGGCAAGCTCGCCGGCCGCGTGGCCGCCCATCCCGTCCGCGATCGCCAGCATGCGGGCGCTCACGTAGCCCGAATCCTCGTTCTGCTCCCTTCGTCGGCCCACGTCCGACCCGGCGGCATAGCGGATGTTGTGCGTCATAGTAGGCAGTAAATCATTGGTTGAAACACTTCACAAGCAGATGCGCTGAAGAGTGTTGTGAACTAATGTGGCGTCCATGAGCCACGACCCGACCGTGAACGCCGGCGACATCGCTCGGCTCGCCGGTGTCGGGCGGGCCGCGGTGAGCAACTGGCGCCGCCGCCACGACGACTTCCCCAAACCCGTCGACGGAACCGCCGCACAGCCGCTTTTCGCGCTGCGCGAGGTCGAGGCATGGCTGAGTCGCTATGGGAAGTCCTACCAGGTCTCGCTGGCAGATCGCGCGTGGCAACGCCTGAAAGCTTCCGGAGATCTTCAGCTTGGCGAGCTCGTGGCCGCCGCCGGAGGTTTTCTCGCCGATCCCGGGGCCGGGGGCGAGGGGCTCGACGAGGGACAGGTCGCGGTGCTGCGCGAGCTGGCCGCCGAGCAGGGCGCGCCGGCCGCCTACGAGTTCCTGTGCGCCCGCTACTTCGAGGCCCACTCCCGCAAGCTCTCCGTCACCCGTGAGGACCTCGCGGCCCTGATGGTACGGCTGGCCGTCCCCGACGGCGGCATCGTCCTCGACCCGGCCTGCGGCGTCGGCACCCTCCTGCTGCCGCTGTCGCCCCGCGGCCGCGCCACGGGGGCGCCCGACGGCGTGAGGGTGCTCGGCCAGGAGCTGGAGGACACCTCGGCCCGCATCGCCGCCGCCCGGCTGGCGCTGCGCGGGGTCGAGGCCGAGATCGTCCACGGCGACTCGCTCAGGCGCGACGCCTTCCCCGGCCCCCGGGCCGACGCGGTGGTCTGCGACCCGCCGTTCAACGAGCGGTCGTGGGGCTATGACGAGCTCACCGGCGACCCGCGGTGGGAGCACGGCCTGCCGCCGCGCGGAGAGTCCGAGCTGGCGTGGGTGCAGCACTGCCTCACCCACGTCAGGCCGGGCGGCCTGGTGGCCATCCTCATGCCCGTCGCCGCGGCCGGCCGCAGGGCCGGCCGCCGCATCAGGGGCAACCTGCTGCGCGCCGGGGCCCTGCGCGCCGTGGTGGGGCTCTGGCCCGGCGGCCCCGACCTGTGGCTGCTGCGCAGGCCGCAGAGCGGGGAGCGCCCGCCGTCCGAGATCGTCATCATGGACGCCGAGGGCGACCTGAGCAGGGTCGAGCCCGGCCTGCGCGAGGGAGCGCACCGGGTCCGCATCATCGACCTGCTCGACGACGAGGTGGACCTCAGCCCCTCCCGCCACGCCCCGCGCGGCGGAGCCGACCTGGGGCGCGCCTTCGCCGACGCCCGCGCCCGTTTCCTGGCCGCCTCCGTCGACGCGCCCGATCTGGTGGTGCTCGACGAGCCGCGCGACCGGCCGGTCACCACGATCGGCGAGCTGGTCAAGGCAGGCCTGGTCACGATCCTCCAGGCGCCGCCCAGGATGTCGGCCGACGGCGGCGACCTGCCGGTGCTGACGGCCGACGACGTGGAGCGCGGCACCACCACACCCTCCGGCGCCACCACGGCCGAGCCCGGCATGGTCAGGATCCAGCCCGGCGACGTCGTGGCCACCTACGCCACCGCGAGGGTGGTCGGCCAGGACGGCGCCGTCCTCGGCCCGCAGCTCACCCTCTACCGGGTCGACCAGCGCCGCGTGGACCCCCACTTCCTCGCCGGTTTCCTGCGCTCGGCCGGGGCCCGGGTGCCGGCCGGCTCCAGCAGGGTCGACGCGCGCCGTACCCGCCTGCCCAGGCTGTCGCTCAGCGAGCAGCGGGCCTACGGCGACGCCTTCCGCCGGCTGGCCGCCATGGAGGACGCCCTGCGGGAGGCGACCGAGCTCGGCGAGACCCTCATCAGGCTCGGCCACCAGGGTCTGGCCGACGGCCGCCTCCGACCTCCGGCCTGACCGGCGCGGCGCTCTCAGGCCGCGCACGTGTCGTGGGTGGCGTCGAACCCCTTCAGCGCCTCGGAGGCGCCCACCCGCATCGGCTTGAGGCCCTGCCAGTCGTCCCCGATCGTCAGCACCAGCCGCGGCGTGGCCGCCCCCGCCACCAGCCGCGGCGTGGCCGACAGCAGGTCGCGGGTGATCGTGGGGACGCGCGTCTCCCCGTTGGGGGAGTAGGCGAGCTGGGTCTTCGGGTACGGCTTGCGCGAGGCGTCGCCGATCCTGGAGACGTGGTAGCCGCGCTGTTCGAGCCCCACCGCCACCTGGCCGGCCAGGCCCGGCCGGAAGGTGCCGTTGCGCACCTCCACCTGGATGCGCGACGGCGGCACCTTCTCCTGCCCGCCCCTGACCCCCGTCACCTCCAGGTCCTTGGCGACGATCTGGAACAGGGTCCTGGCCTGCGGCTGCACCCACTCCACCCGCCCGGGATGGGAGACGGAGTAGTACCACGGCGTCGTGACGAACCGGATCTGGCCCGCCGTCATGCCCCGCGCGCTCTCGGCGAGGTCCTTCATGACGCCGGGCGTGAGCCCCGGGTCGGTGGTGACGGCCTTGGTGGCCGCGTCGAGGAAGCCGAAGAGCCTGGCCGGGTCGGTGAGCGTGCGCCCGCTCATGACCTTCCTGAGCATGGCGGCGATGAACATCTGCTGCCGCTGGATGCGCCCGATGTCGGAGCCGTCGCCCATGCTGTAGCGGGCCCTGACGTAGCCGAGCGCCTGCTCGCCGTTGAGCGACTGCCGTCCCGCGTCGAGGTGGAGCAACGCCTTGGTGTCGTCGACGCGTTCGGGCAGGCACACCTCGACCCCGCCGACCGCGTCGACCATGCTCTTGAACCCGGTGAAGTCGACCTTCACGAAGTGGTCGATGTGGATGCCGGTCAGCGACTCGATCGTCTTCCACGTGCAGCCGATGCCGCCCGAGTTGAACGACTCGTTGATCATGCCGAGATGGGCCGGCTGGCCCGGCAGCCTGCCCTTGGCGCGGCAGGAGGGAAGCTGGACCAGCGAGTCGCGGGGGAAGCTGATCACCATGGCCCCGTCACGCCTGGACGACACGTGGGCCAGCATGATCGTGTCGGTGCGCTCGCCCTCGACGGCGCGGCCGTATCTGGCGTTCCTGCCGTCGCGCTGGTCGGAGCCGACGATCAGCACGTTGAGCGCGGTGGTGGCGGCCTTCGGCGGTCGCGTGGCGTCGAGGTCGCCGGTGACGTCGATGTGCTTCACGTTGCTGGTCAGCTTGACGTACGCGCCGACCATCGCGCCGGCGACGGCGAGCGCCACCACCGTCGTCGCCACCACGACCCGGCGAAGCCAGCGCCGCCGCCCGGCGGGCGGCTCGGCGGAGGGCGACGGCGGATGCGGGGCGGCCACGAGCCCGCTGCTCACATGTCACTCCAGGGGAGGGCCAGTCGAACCTCGCCGAGTGTACTGAGTCACACGGCGCCGGTACGGCGGAAGCCGCAGCAAGGGGAAGCAATAGGATCGAGCCCTTGGCTTTTGTCACCTTTTCGCCGGGAGGCGCTCATGTCCGATGTCACCTTCAAGGGCAACCCGATCACCGTGGGCGGCACCTTCCCTCAGCCTGGCGACGCGGCCCCCGCGTTCAGCCTCGTGGGCAAGGACCTGTCCGACGTGACGCTCGCCGACTTCGGCGGCAAGACCAAGGTGCTCAACATCTTCCCCAGCGTCGACACCGGCGTGTGCGCCGCGTCGGTCCGCCGCTTCAACCAGGTGGCGGCCGAGCACCCCGACGTGGCCGTGCTGTGCGTCTCGGCCGACCTGCCGTTCGCGCAGGGCCGCTTCTGCGGCGCCGAGGGCCTCGACAGCGTGGTGACGCTGTCGCTGATGCGGGGCAGGGAGTTCCTGGCCGACTACGGTGTGGCCCAGGAGTCCGGCCCGCTGGCCGGTCTGGCCGCCCGCGCCGTCGTGGTGCTCGACGGCGACAACAAGGTCGTCTACTCCGAGCTGGTCCCCGAGATCACCCAGGAGCCCGACTACGAGGCCGCGCTCAAGGCCCTGGCCTAGCCCGTTCGCGGCGGGCCCCCGCGGGGTCCGCCGCCAGGCCCGAAGGAGGAGCCCGTGGCCGTCGACGACACAGGACGCGAGGTGCGGGTGCCCGCGACGGTCGAACGCGTCGTCTCCCTCGTGCCCTCCCTCACCGAGTCCGTGGCGCCCACCGGCAAGCTGGTCGGCGCCACGGACTGGTGCACCCATCCGGCCGGCCTCGACGTGGTCAGGGTGCGCGGCACCAAGAACCCCGACCTCGACCGGATCATGGCGTTGGCGCCCGACGTGGTGCTGGCCAACGCCGAGGAGAACAGGGAACCCGACCTCGAGGCGCTCAGGCAGGCGGGCATCGCGGTATGGGTGACCAGGATCGAGACGGTCGAGGCCGCGTTCGTCTCCCTGGGCAGGATGTTCGAGCTGGCCTGCCGCACCCCGGAGCCGGAGTGGCTGGAGCGGGCGCGCCGGGCGTGGGACCTGCCGGAGCCCGCGGTCAGGCGCACCGCGATCATCCCGATCTGGCGGCGGCCGTGGATGGTGGTCGGCCGCGACACCTTCACCGGCGACGTGCTGAGGCGGCTGGGCGTCGACAACCTCTACGCCGCCCATCCCGAGCGCTATCCCAAGATCCCTCTCGCGGAGCTCGTGGCGAAGGACCCGGACGTGGTGGTGCTGCCCGACGAGCCGTACGCCTTCGGCGCGGACGACGGGCCGGAGTGCTTCGCCGGCAGCGCGCTGGTCAGCGGGCGGCTGCTGACCTGGTACGGACCCTCGATGGTGGAGGCTCCTGACGTCCTGCGGGCTAGTCTCGGCCTGTAGCGGGCAGGATGGGGTGATGCTGACCAGGCTCGTCCTCGTCGTGTCCCTGATCCCGTTCGGGCTGCTGCTCCTGCTGGCCAGGCAGCCGCTCAACCAGGTCGACCGGGCGGTGGCGCACGACCTGTACGCCGGGGCGCTCGCCGATCCGGCGTGGACGCGCCTCCTGCTGCTGTGGACCGACGCCCTGGGCCCGGCCACGTGGCGGATCGTGGTGATCGCGATCGCGGCCTGGCTGATCTGGAAGGGCAGGCTCGGGGCCGGCGCCTGGGCGCTCACGGTGATCGTGGCCGGCGGCCTGCTCGGCGAGGCGCTGAAGATCGTCATCGATCGGGCCAGGCCCGCCTTCCCCGACCCGGTCGCCACCGCCGTCGGCATGTCGTTCCCGTCGGGCCACGCGCTGACCGCCACGCTCGGCGCGGGGGTGATCGTGCTGCTGCTCACCCCGAGGCTGCGCGGCAGGCCCGTGCTCCTGGTCCTGGCCTGGGGGATCGCCGCCTTCCTGGTGCTGTCGGTGTCCTACACGCGCGTCGCCCTCGGCGTGCACTGGGTCAGCGACGTGGTCGCGGGGATGCTGCTCGGCGTCGCGGTGCTCGCCGTGCTCACCCCGACGATCCCGCCCGCGCTTCCCGCCGCGCTCACCCCAGGGACGCGTCGACGCTCTCCGGGGAGAGCACGTGCTCGGTCACCATCACCGCGGTCCCGATGACGCCCGCCCTGCCGCCCAGCCCGCTGGTGACGATCTCCAGGTTCCTCGTCGTGTACGGCAGGCTGTGCCGGTAGACGCTCTCCCTGATGCCGGTCAGGTAGTGCTCCCGCGTCTCGGCCATGTCGCCTGCCAGCACCAGCACGCCGGGGTTGAGCAGGCTCACCGCGGTGGCCAGCACCAGGCCGAGCGTGCGCCCCGCCTCCTGGGTACGGGCGATGGCCTCGGGGTCGCCCGCCTGCACCAGGCGCACCACGTCGCGGCTGCTCTTCTGCCCGAGGTCCTTGGCCACGGCGTGGCCGCTGGCCAGCGAGGCGACGCACCCCTTCGAACCGCACGTGCAGACCCTGTCGTCGCTCTCGCGCAGCCGTACGTGGCCGATGTTGCCGGCGCCCTCCTCCACGCCCCGGTAGATGCGCCCGTCGAGCACGATGCCGGCGCCGATGCCGGTGGAGACCTTCACCAGCAGCAGCGACGGCGAGTGCCGGTAGGCGGCCCACCACTCGCCGAGCGCCATCGCCTTGGCGTCGTTCTCCACCAGGATCGGCACGTCGAACCGGGCGCCGAAGGCCGCCTTGATCGGCAGGTCGTCCCACCCCGGCATCAGGAAGGACCTGAGCACCTTGCCCGAGGTGTGGTCGACCGAGCCGGGCAGGTCGAGGCCGACGCCGCAGACCTGCTCCCTGGTGCGGCCGGTGCGGTCGAGCAGGCGCTCGAAGGCCTGGAGCACCCAGGCCAGCACCTCCT
This sequence comes from Nonomuraea sp. NPDC003754, assembly GCF_053605785.1. Classification (NCBI taxonomy): domain Bacteria; kingdom Bacillati; phylum Actinomycetota; class Actinomycetes; order Streptosporangiales; family Streptosporangiaceae; genus Nonomuraea; species Nonomuraea sp. NPDC003754. The sequence continues at coordinate 172,224 of NZ_JBSGJX010000015.1, read as the reverse complement.
CGGGGCCGCGGTCGATGCGCATGCTCTCCGACTCCTCGGCCTGCGGGCGGGCGGCGAGGTCGGTCAGCGCCACCCGCGCGTGGCCGGCGCCGAGGTCGGCGACGAGCACGACCCTGGCGGTGGAGTCGAGGGCGAGGACCGACGGAGGGCGCCCGCCGCCCGACGCCCCCTTGTCGGCCTCGCGGATGTAGCCGGCCTCGATCAGCCGGTCCACCCTGTCGGTGATGGTGGACCTGGACAGCCCGGTGTAGTCGATCAGCTCCTTGCGGGTACGGCACGTGCCCTGCCTGATCAACTGGAGGACGTGTCCCGCCGTCAGCATCACTAGCCCTTCTCCGCGCCTGCCGTCAGGCCCTCCGCCAGCAGCCGCTCGCCGGCGAAGAACACCACGACGATGGGTAGTGTCAGGATGACCGATCCTGCCATGAGAACGGTGGTCGGTATCTCGATACTGCCCGCCAGCTGCGACAGCCCGAGGGAGACCGTCCAGCTCTCCCTGCGTTCCACCAGGAAGAGCAGGGCGAACAGGAACTCGTTCCACGCGATCATGAAGGCGTAGAGCCCGGTGGCCATGAGGGCGGGTTTCGACAGCGGCAGCACCACCCGCCAGATCGTCTCGATCCTGCCGCAGCCGTCCATCGCGGCCGCCTCCTCCACGCTGCGGGGCACGGTCTCGAAGTAGTTGCGCAGCATGTAGACGGTGACCGGCACGATCTGGGCGATGTAGACCAGGATCAGCCCCGCCAGCGACCCGCGCAGCCCGAGCATGGTGAACAGCACGAACAGCGGGATCGCCAGCACGATCGCGGGGAAGAGGTAGACCGCCAGGAACAGGAAGTGCACCTGACGGCGGCCGAAGAAGCGCAGCCGGGCCACCGCGTAGGCGCCGGGGATCGAGATGAGCAGCGTCACCGCCACCGAGGCGACTGCGACGATCGCGCTGTTGCGCATGAAGGTCAGGAAGCCCTGCCTGCCCAGCACGTCCTGGTAGGTCGCCAGGGTGAAGCGCTGCGGCCACAGCGATCCGGGGTCGAGGATCAGCTCCTGGATGTCGCGGACCGACAGCATCACCATGTAGAGGAACGGGAAGCCGGTGATCACGGCCAGGAACCCGATCACGAGCGGTCTGAGCACCCTGAACAGCGCGCGTTCGAAGCGGTCCCTACTCACGCTCGCCTCCGAAGGACCTCAGGTACACCACCAGGAAGACCGCCAGCACCAGGGCCAGCACGATCGCCTGGGCCGCCGAGGCGCCGATGTCGTCACGCGCGGTGAGGAAGGTGTAGACCCTGACGCTGACCACCTCGGTGCCCGCGCCGCCGCCGGTGAGCAGGTAGACGTCGTCGAACTTGGTGAAGGTGAACACGAACCGCAGCACCGCCAGCAGCGCCACCACCCGCCAGAGCTGCGGCATGATCACGTGGCGGAAGCGCTGGGTCGGCGTCGCGCCGTCCACGACCGCCGCCTCGTCGAGCTCGCGGGGCAGCGCCTGGAGCCTGGCCAGGATGAACAGGAAGGCGAACGGGAAGTAGCGCCAGGCCTCGAAGGCGATGACGGTCAGCAGCGCGACCGGCACGGTGAGCCCGAGGACGCTGCCCCTGGCCTGGGTGAGGAAGGCGATCGGCTCGCTGAGCCAGGTGTTGACGATGCCGAACTGCGGGTTCAGCATCACCTCCCACAGGAAGGCGACGGCCACGACGGGGGCGACGTAGGGGATGAGGATGGCCGCCCTGACCAGGGTGCGCCCCTTGAACCTGCTCTTCAGCGCCAGCGCCGCCACCAGGCCGAGCGCGATCGACAGGGCGGTGCCCGCCACGGTGTAGACCAGCGTGTTGACCAGGGAGCTCCAGAAGCCCGGCGCGGAGATGACGTAGGAGAAGTTCTCGAGCGTGTAGTCGCCGAACAGGCCCGTCCGCCTGATGGAGATGAGCCGGGCGTCCTGGAAGGCCAGCATGATCGCCCACAGCAGCGGGACGACCACGACGACCAGGGTGATGACCAGAGTGGGGGAGATGAGCAGCAGGCCGGCCCGCGCCTCCCGCTGCCGCAGCGTCCTGCTCCTGGTCCGGCCCGCCGTGCCGGGCCGGTTTCCCGCCTGCCTTTCCTCGGTGACGGGGCCGGGACCCGCGCCGGTGCCGATGCCGGTGGTCATTGCCTGATCCCGCGCTTGATCGCTTCGACGTCCGACGCGGCCTGGGCGGCCGCGGCCTGCGGCGTGAGCGAGCCGTCCACGATCGCGCTGAGGGCCTTGGGCACGGGCAGCTCGCCCATGGTGGCCCCGACCAGCTTGCCCTGCCCCTGGGGGATGCCCCACCGGGCGAAGGTGTCGGGGCTGCGGCGCAGCGCCTCGAGTACCTCGGCGGGGTAGACCTCGGCCAGCGGCTTCTTGGTGTCGACGCCAGCGGGCAGCGCGGTCCACCGCGACTCGAAGCCCTTGCGGGTGGGGAACTTGCCCTCGGGGGCCATCCCGATCCAGCGCTCGTAACCCTCGTTCATCATGAAGGCGACGAACCGCTGCGCGGCGGCGGCGTCGGCGTCCCTGGTGACCGCCCACGAGACGATCTCGCCGTACTGGGCGGGCGTGCCGCCGGCGGGGCCCTTCAGCGCGGTGACCACGCCGGTGTTGGCGGCCAGCCACTGCTTGTCCGCCTTGCACGCCGCGCAGGACGGCAGCGCGTCGTTCCGCAGCCCGGCCATCTCGTCGAGGATGAACGACGACCAGATCGTCATCGCCGCCTTGCCGGCGAAGTAGGTGGCCCTGGTGGAGTCGACGTCCTGCTTGCCCTTCACCGAGTACTGCCCGGCCAGACGCGAGTAGAAGTCGAAGGCCTGCACGCAGGCGGGGGACTCGAGGGCGACGGTGCCCGCGTCGTCGACCAGCTGGCAGCCGTTGGCCAGGGCCACGTGCTCGAAGCTCTGCGCGGTGAAGGAGTCCTTGGGTGCGATGGCGAGGGTGATGCCCGCGATGCCGCCGGTGTGGAGCTTCCTGGCCGCGGCTTCCAGCCGCTCGTAGGTGTCGGGCGGTTCGAGCCCGGCCTTCTCGAACAGGTCCTTGCGGTAGAGGATGAGCTGCGCCCACCCGTCACTGGGAACGGCCAGCAGCTTGCCCGAGGCGCTGTCCAGCTGGAGCGCCCTGGCCGAGAAGGTGTCGCGGCCGAGCTGGTCCACGATCCTGCCCGGTGTCTCGGTGTCGAGCAGGTCGTTGGACTCCAGCTCGCGGACCGAGGCGAGCGGGAGCGCGCCGATGACGTCGGGCAGCCTGCCGGCCGCCGCCGCCGAGGTGATGATCTGGCTGAACTGGTCCTCCGCGACGCCGACCAGGTTGACCTTGATCCCGGTCCGCCGGGTGAAGTCGGCGACGATCTGCTGTTGCACCGCCATGCGGTCGGCGAGGTTCTCCTCGGTCCACACGGTGATCGTGTCGGCGGGCTGACCCTCCGCGCCGCCGCCGCACGCGGCCATGGTGACGGCCAGGATCGCGGCGGAGAGGACGGCGGTTACCTTGTACGGCATGGCTCGCTCCTCCTGAGGTGATGTGCCTGGAGTACCCCTGGAGCAGGGCGAGCAACGCCCTGTGCAATTTCCGGCATCCGTTGAGAAACTCGGCGGGCCGTCGTGGCTGGTCAGCGCCCGAGCGTTTGATCATGGGAAAGGTTGCTTTCCGGATACAGCTCCTCCAATTCGCGGCAATGCTCGGTTAAAGACGTAGACTTAAGTGTGAATTGAGCGCAGCTATGGTCTGCAATCATGCGCCAAATCAGCCACTTTTGTTTGATCAATAAGCGTAAGTGTGGGGAATGCACGTCATCACCATTCAAGAGCCGGGTCTGGTGCGCGTCACGCGGGAGGAGCCCGGCGAGCTGGCGCCCGGCACCGTGCGGGTCCGCACGCTGTACTCAGGCGTCTCGGCGGGCACCGAGCTGACCGCCTACCGAGGGACCAACCCCTACCTCAACCGCCGCTGGGACACCGAGCGCCGGCTGTTCGTCGAGGGCCAGAGCCACTCCTACCCCCTCGCGGGCTGGGGCTACCAGGAAGTCGGCGAGGTCGTCGAGGCCGCGCCCGACGTCGCCGACCCGCCCGTCGGGTCGCTGGTGTGGGGCATCTGGGGCCACCGCGACGAGGCGGTCGTGCCGGCCGAGAAGCTGGTCGGCCACCTGATCCCGCCCGGCGTCGATCCGCTGCTCGGCGTCTTCGCGAGGGTCGGGGCGATCGCGCTCAACGCCGTCCACGCCGCCGACATCCACCTCGGCGACCAGGTCACCGTGTTCGGGCAGGGCGTCATCGGGTTGCTGGCCACCCGCCTCGCCGTGCTCAACGGGGCCCGCGTGGTCGCCGCCGACGCCCTGCCCGGCCGCCTCGACCTGGCCGAGCGCTTCGGCGCGGCCGAGACCTTCGACGTGCGGTCCGGCTCGGTGGCCGAGTTCGTGCGCAAGCGCATCGAGGGCGCCGACACCGCCATCGAGCTGAGCGGCACCCACCAGGGCCTGCAGGAGGCCATCAGGACCGTCCGCAAGGGCGGCAGGGTCGTCGCGGCGGGCTTCTACCAGGGCGACGGGATCGGGCTGCGGCTCGGCGAGGAGTTCCACCACAACCAGGTGCAGCTGGTCTCCTCGCAGATCGGCGGCGTGGCCTCGTGGCTGTCTCACCGCTGGGACGTCGAGCGGCTGCAGCGCACCTTCATGGAGCTGACCTACCGCGGCGAGGTCGACGCGCGGGAGCTGGTCAGCCACGTCATGCCCGTCGAGTCCGCCGCCGAAGCCTTCGACCTGCTCGACCGGCATCCGGCCGACGTTCTGCAACTCGTCTTCGCCTTCGAAGGAAACACAGTATGAAGCTGGCCGTACAGGAGCAGCTGTTGCCGGGGCGCACGCTGCAGGAGAAGTTCGCGTTCGCGGTCGACGCCGGGTTCGACGCGATCGAGCTGCGCGGCAAGGGCGACTTCCAGTTCGCCACCAGGCTGACCGAGCTCAAACGCGCGCTGGCCGACGGGGTGGTCATGCCGACGGTCTGCGTCGACATGCCGCACTTCATCGGCGACTTCGACCCGGCCAAGCGCAAGGACGCCATCCAGCAGCTGCGCTCCCAGCTCACGGTGATCGCCGAGCTCGGCGGCGTCGGCGTGATGACCCCCGCCTCCTGGGGGCAGTTCTCGCGGCGGCTGCCGCCCTTCGAGCCGCCGCGCGGGCCCGAGCAGGACCGCGAGGTGCTGGCCGAGGCGCTCGGCCTGCTGGGCGAGCACGCCCAGCGCAACGGCGTCAAGATCATGCTGGAGCCGCTCAACAGGTACGAGAACCACATGGTCAACACCCTGGCCGAGGCGGTGTCCTACTGCGCCATGGACTCCATCAGGATCGCCGGCGACACCTACCACATGAACATCGAGGAGGACGACCCCTGCCGCTCGCTGGTGGAGGCCGGGCCGTACCTCGCCCACATGCAGATCAGCGAGTCGAACAGGAACCAGCCGGGCACCGGGCACCTCGACTGGGGGGCGCAGCTGGCCACGCTCGACGCCATCGGCTACGACGGCTACCTCGCGCTGGAGTGCCGCCTGCGCGGCGAACCCGAGATCGTCCTTCCGCAGACCGCCGCCTTCATCAGGAAGTTCCTATGATCGCACGCGACGCCGTGCGTGTCCTGGTCGCCAACTGGGACGGCAGCTACACCGTCCCCTCGCGGCGGCTCTACCCCCACCAGTGGAGCTGGGACTCGGCCTTCATCGCCATCGGCAACGCGCGGTGGTCGCCGCGCCGGGCCCGTTCGGAGCTGCTGTCGCTGTTCGGGGCGCAGTGGCGCGACGGCAGGGTGCCGCACATCGTCTTCAACCCCGACGTGCCCGACGGCGCCTACTTCCCCGGACCGGAGTTCTGGGCGGTCCGCGCGCCGTCCGGCAGCGCCACCTCGGGCATCGTGCAGCCGCCCGTGCACGCCATCGCGGCCTGGCAGGTGCACCTCGCCGAGCCCGACACCACCTTCCTGCGCCGCCTCTACCCCCGCCTGGTCGCCCAGCAGCACTTCCTGCGGACGGCGCGCCGGTCGGCCGACGGGCTGCTGTCGATCGTCCACCCGTGGGAGTCGGGCATGGACAACAGCCCCGCGTGGGACATCCCGCTGGCCGCCGTCGCCACCGGGCCGGCGGGTGTGGCGCGCCGCGACCTCACCCACGTCAGCCCCGACGAGCGGCCCACCGACCGCGACTACGAGCATTACACCGCGCTCGCCCGCGCCTACCGCGACACCGGCTACCGCAGGGCGGGCGCCTTCGCCGTGGAGGACCCGCTGTTCAACGCCGCCTACGGCGCGTCCGAGTCCGCCCTCGCGAAGATCGCCGCCGTCTGCGGCCACGACCCCGCGCCGCATCACGCCGAGGCGGCCAGGATCACCGCCGCCATGGTCGCGCACCTCTACGACGACGGCCTGTTCCACAGCCGCGACACCGCCAGCGGCATCCTGCTGCGCTCCCACAGCGCGGCGGGCCTGGTGCCGCTGATCCTGCCCGACCTGCCGCGCGAGATCGTCAACGCGCTCATCGGCACCGCTCTCGACCGGTTCGAGATCAAGAGCGGGCTGCTGCCCAGCTTCGCGCCCGGCACGCCGGAGTTCGACCCGGTCCGCTACTGGAGGGGGCCGAGCTGGATCAACCTGACCTGGCTGGTCTGGCAGGGCCTGCGCCACCGCAGGGCCGACCTGGCCGAGCTGCTGGCCGACGGGATGATCAGGGCGGTGACCACCTCCGGCTTCAGGGAGTACTTCCACCCGTTCACCGCGGAGGGACACGGCTGCCGCGACTTCAGCTGGTCGGCCGCGCTAGTCCTCGACGTCCTGGCTCAGTACGGCCTGGACGGCGTGCCGGCGTCCATGCGCCAGGTCGGTGAGGAGCTCGGGGGCCTGGCCGAATCCGACGACGTCGGTGACCAGGTGCTCGCGTAGCCCCCTGGCGTACCTGAGCAGCTCGACCGTCTCGTAGGACAGGCGTTCCCTGTCCCAGGCGTGGGCGAGGCCGCGCGGCACCCTGCCGATCTGCGCGCACCTGATCGACAGCCCGTTGTGGTGGAACTCCTCGCCCAGGCGCACCTCGTCGGCGCCGTGCGGATAGAAGGCCAGGTCGATCACCGTGCCCTGCGGCCGCAGCAGCTTCAGCGCCAGCGCGAGGTAGCGGGCCTGCCCCCGGCACTGGAACACCACGTCGGCGCCCCGGTCGCCCGGAGTGTGCCGCCAGCGCTCCTTCAGCGTGACGGCGGGATCCTCCTCGACGGTCGTGGCGCCGAGCGCCTCGGCGACCCGCAGCCGCTCGGGCGTCTCGTCCACCACGACGACCTCGGCCGCGCCGTGCCGGATCGCGAAGGACGCGGTGAGCAGGCCGACCACGCCCGCGCCCGTGATCGCCACCCTGCGGCCCCTGACGCCGTCGCCCAGGCTGTGGAAGGCGGGGCCGTACAGGTCGGCGGCGGCGTGGAGCAGGCCGTTGGCGCAGATGGGGCCCATGTGGGCGACGTAGATGCCGAGCAGCGGATCGAGGTCGTCGGGCAGTTCGACGAAACGGTCCTTGAGCGGGTCGGCCACGTAGCCGGTGCGGTGCCCGTAGGCCATCGCCAGCAGGGCGCCCTCGTGCACGGCTCCGGTCCTGGTCTCGGTGACCATGCCGACCTGCATGTAGCCGATGCCGCGTACCGGATACCCGATCGACGGCACGCCCTCGGTGAACAGCCCCAGCACCGGATCCCAGGTGGCGTTCAGATAGGGATTGGTGCCCTTCACGTAGGTCAGCTCGGTGCCCGCGGACACGCCGCTGTAGACGGTCTCGACGCGGAAGCCGCCGTCCTCCAGCGGACCCGCCTTCTCCTCGACGAAGGTGATCTCGCCCGGCGCCTCGATGCTCAGCGTGCGGATCTCATCCATTCAGCATCACGGGAATCCCCTCAGTGGCCGACCGCGCGACCGCGTGCGCCAGCCGGTGCGTGCGCAGCGCCTCCTCGTACGGCACCCGCACGTCGCTCGCCCTGCCCTGGACCGCGTTCACGAACTCCCTGTCCACCCGCGTCTTGGCCTTGCCCGGATCCTCCATGATGCTCCGTCCGTCGGCCACGAGCCGGGTTTCGCTGAGATCCAGGGAGACCCCGTCCGCGCACACCTCGAGCCCGACCCGTCCCTTGGCGGGCAGCAGGCAGCTCACCGCGAGCAGCCCCGCCGCTCCCGAGTCGAACCGCAGCAGCGCCGCCGTCGCCCTGTCGACCTCCCCGTCCTCGGGGATCCCGCCGGGCACGGCGTGCACCATGGTGACCTCGCCGACCAGCACCCGGGCCAGGTCGAGCACGTGCACGGCCTGCTCCAGCACCTGGCCGCCCGACAGCTCGCGCCTGATCCACCACGGCACCGGCGGTACCTTGTCCAGCCAGTGGCCGATGGCCAGCTGGATCGGACGGCCTTCGAGCAGGTCCCTTGCCCAGTCGACGAGGTCGAGGTAGCGCCAGTGGTGCCCGACGGCCGAGGGCAGGTTTTTGCGCGTGATCTCCGCGCCGATCTGCTCGGCGGTCTCGAGGTCGAGCGCGAGCGGTTTTTCAACAAATATCGGTAGATCGGACTCCACGCAGTCAAGCTCTGGCGTACCGTGCGCGAAAGGAGGTACACACACGTAAACCGCATCAAGTCTGCCGGCAGCCAGCAGGTCGGCGTGGTCGCCGTAGGCGAGGGAGCCATGCCGTGAGGCCAGAGCCTCGGCCTTGTGGGGATCGGTGTCGGCGATTCCGGCAATCGTCACGTCGGGGAACGTGGAGAGGACGTCAGCGTGGCGTGCGGCGACATTTCCCGCTCCGATGATGCCGATACGGGTGAGTGAGGTCACGGACTGGCATATGCCTCACCTGCGGTCGAGCAAACAATGATGTTCGAATCGCTATCGGTGGGGCAGTTCTGCCATCCATGACGTCATCAGATCGGGGCAGACTGCATGGAACCAGGTACCAGCACCGCCGCCGACTGGCCGCTTGACGCGTTGCTGCTGGCCAAGACCGGCACGACCGTCAGCGTGGTGCTTCCAGCGCGCGACGAGGAACGCACCGTCGGCGCGATCGTCTCGGCGATCCGCAGAGACCTGTCCGCACTGGTCGACGAGATCCTCGTCGTCGACTCCCGCTCCACCGACGCCACGGCCGCGCGCGCCACCAAGGCCGGGGCGAAGGTCGTCCGCCAGGACGACGTGCTGCCCGAACTGCCGCCGCTGTCGGGCAAGGGCGAGGCGTTGTGGAAGGGCCTGGCCGCCAGCCATGGCGATCTGGTGGTCTACATCGACGCCGACCTGCGCAACTTTCGCTCCCATTTCGTCACGGGGTTGCTCGGGCCGCTGCTGACCGAGCCGAAGGTCCAGTTCGTGAAGGGCGCCTACGAGCGGCCCCTGCGCGGACGGCCGGGCGAGGGCGGCCGGGTCACCGAGCTGGTCGCACGGCCACTGCTCAACCTGTTCTGGCCCGAGCTCGCCGGGTTCGCCCAGCCCTTGGGCGGCGAGTACGCCGCCAGGAGGTCGGTTCTCGAACGCGTGCCGTTCGTCACCGAGTACGGCGTCGAGTTCGGCCTGCTCGTCGATCTCCTGGAGTTGATCGGCCTGGACGCCATGGCCCAGGTGGACCTCGGCACCCGCGAGCACTCCCACCAGAGCACCGCGGCGCTCGGCCGGATGGCGGGCCAGATCATCCTCACCGCGTGGTCACGGCTGGAGCGCCAGGGCCGGATCGTCGCCTCCGAGCCGCCGGCCACCCTGCTGCGCCAGTTCCACCCCGACACCGTCACCGACGTGTCGGTCGCCGAGCGGCCACCGCTCGCGTCCCTGATCGACGTCATGGAGGAGGACGTGGCATGAAGATCCTCGTGAACGCGGGGCCATGGCTCGCGGTCCCGCCCTCGGGCTACGGCGGCATCGAGAACGTCGTCGCCACGCTGGTGCCCGCTCTCCGCGCGCGTGGCGTGCACGTCGTGCTCGCCTCCGTCGCTTCCAGCACGATCGAGGCCGACGAGCTCGTCTGGACCTTCCCCGACGGGCGGTTCGGCGAGCTGCACAAGCCGTACAACCAGGTCATGGGCCTGGCCCACGCGCACCAGGCGCGCGTGCTCGAGGAACTGCGCAGCCGCGACGACATCGACCTGGTCCACGACCACCTGGAGGTGGTGGGCCCGGCGACGCTGTCGGCCTTCGGCGGCCCGCCCGTCCTCCACACCCTTCACTGGGACCTGCGCAAGCATCCGGCGTTCTACGGCGCCTTCCCGCCGGGCGTCGCGGTCAACGGCGTCTCCGAGTCGCAGCTGGCCCGCGCGCCCGCGGCCCTGCGCGCGGCCGCCCTCGGCGCGGTCCATCTGGCCACGCCGCTCACCGACGGGCACCTGGTCGGCGGCGCCGGCGAGCAGGTCGTCGTCATGGGCAGGGTCTGCGCGCTCAAGGGCCAGCACCTGGCGGCCCGGGTGTGCCAGAAGCTCGGCCTGCCGCTGGTCATGGCGGGCCCGGTGAGCGGCCTGAACACCCCGGCGGAGCTGGAGGCCGTCCTGCAGGATCCCGACCATCCGCTGCACGGCCACCCCGACGTCCGCTACCACCACGACCAGGTCGCCCCCTACCTGGACGGCGACCTGGTCCGCTGGATCGGCGGGGTGGGCGGGAGCGCGAGGGACGAGCTCTACGCCTCGGCCAAGGCGGCCCTGTTCCCCATCCAGTGGGACGAACCCGGCGGCACCGCCGTGGTCGAGGCGCTCGCCCTGGGCGTGCCGCCCGTCGGCCTGCGCCGCGGGTGCCTGCCCGAGCTGGTCGACCACGGCCGCACGGGATGGCTCGCCGACACCGAGGAGGAACTGGCCGAGCTGCTGCTGCGGGTGGACGAGATCGACCCCGAGGAGTGCCGCCGCGAGGCGCGCCGGCGCTTCTCGCCCGCGGTCATGGCCGACCGCTACCTGCGCCTGTACGGCGAGGCCTGCGCCGCACGCAGCACGCCCAGGCGCGCGGCCGGCTGACCGCGAACCCCGGAAAGGAAGCCCAGGCTGCCTCGGAAAGGAACCCCAGGCTCAGGTGAAGCCCCTGGGCAGCACGGCCACCGGGCAGGTGGACGCCTTCAGCGCCTTCCTGGCCACCTCGCCGAGGAAGACCCGGTGCGGCTGGGCGTCCTCGCTGGCCGCGCACACCAGCAGGTCGCCCGCCGGCCACTCCACACTGGCCAGCGCGCTCGCCACGTCGTGCCCCTCCGCGGTCTCGGCCTCCGCCTCGATCCCCGTGCTCTCCCAGGCCAGCCGTACGGCCAGCGCCAGGTCGTCGCGCAGCCGTCCCGGGTCGTCGACGCGCAGGTCGAAGGTGAGCAGCCGCATGGGCACGCCGAGCCGCAGCGCCGCCTGCGCCACCCGCTCGACCGCCTCGTCGGCCTGCGGCCGGTGCACGTAGGCGAGGGTGAGCCGGCTCGGCTCGGCCGGCGGCTCGTAGCCTGCCGGCGTGAGCAGCACCGCCTCCGGTGACATGTGCAGCAGGTGGTCGGCCGTGCTGCCGATGGTGATGCGGCCTCTCACCCCGCCCTGCGCGGATCCCACCACGATCAGGTCGGCCCTGATGCGGCCGGCCAGCACCGACAGGCCCCGGCCCGCGCCGCGGCTCTCGAAGGTGACGTACTCGGCCGGGACCTCGCCCAGCGCCTGCGCCGCGTGCGCCAGGTTCGCCTGGGCCTCGACGGCGAGCCCGGGGCTGCCGGGAGGGTGGATCGTGGCCACCGTCAGCTCGCCGCCGGTGAGCCGGGCGATGGCCGCCCCGAGCGCGAGGGCGTCACGCCCACCCGGGTCCTGCGTGTATCCGACGACGACGTGCTCTCCGATCACCATGCGCCCGTACCCCGCTTGACCTGGGAATATTCATGCCGTCACGAGGGTTGTCAGAGGGGGACGTCGGGGGGAAGGTGAGAACGACGAAGATCACTCTTGACACCTGTTTCAACGGTGCTCTCGGGCCGACCACCCTGCGCGACGCGGTGCGCAGGCTGAGAGCGAGAGAGCTGACCTGCACCGTCGAACCCGAGCTGGTCGAAGGCAAGGTCAACGTGTTCTGTGACTGCGTCGAGCACGGTTTCACGCCGCTCCGAAGCGAGATCATGGCCGCCTACTACGTCGCCGAACGTGACGCGGCGAACGAGGCCTACCGCCGCGGCCTGATCACCGAGGGCGAGCGACGCCAGAAGTACCTCGACCTCGACCGTCAGGTCCTGACACGGTCCTGAGATCGGCCGAAAGATCGAGGCGAACGGGCGCTCCGCCGTCTACGGTGGCTTGTTCATAGATCTTTCACCGATTGGACATGACGCCACCGTGTACGGGGACATCGTCGGCTTCGCCATGAGCACACCGGTCTGGGTGCACACCCTCGCCGAGATCGGGACGGACGCAGGGTTGCTGGTCTTCGCCGCGCTCTTCGCGCTGGCCGCCTGGCGGTCGCGGGCGGCACCCGACCGCGATCTGGCGCTCGCCGTCGCCGGCCCGCTCGCCGTCATCGGCGCCTACGTCCTCAGCGAGGGCATCAAGCTGCTGATCAAGGAAGAACGGCCGTGCCGGGGCGGGATCGCCACCATCGCGGCGTGCCCGCCGGTCGGCGACTGGTCCTTCCCCAGCAACCACTCGGTGCTCGCCGCCGCCTCGGCAGGCGCACTGGTCCTGGTCTGGCGGCGGCTGGCGTGGCTGGTGCTACCGCTGGCCGCGGTGATGGCCTTCTCCCGCGTGTTCGTCGGGGTCCACTACCCCCACGACGTGGCCGTCGGCTTCCTGTTCGGCGTGCTCATGGCGCCCCTTCTGGCGTTGCTGGCCGTCGGCGCCCTCATCCCCGTCGTACGGCGGGTCCGCGAAAGGAGTCGGTGGCTTCGACCAGCCGAGCCGCGATCCCAGGCTCGGTGAACGCGTGGCCCGCGTCGTCGACGACGTGGAAGGCGGCCTCGGGCCACGCCTTGTGCAGGTCCCACGCGGTGGTCATCGGCGTGCAGGCGTCGTAGCGGCCCTGCACGATCACCGCGGGGATGTGCCTGACCTTGCCGACGTCGCGGATGAGCTGTCCCGGCTCGAAGAAGCCGCCGTGGACGAAGTAGTGGTTCTCGATCCTGGCGAAGGAGACGGCCCGGTGGGCCTCGCCGAACTCGGCGACGTGCTCCGGATCCGGCAGCAGCGTGATGGTGGCCGCCTCCCACTGCGACCAGGCGCGGGCGGCGGCCACCCGTACCTGCTCGTCGGCGCTGTCCAGGCGCCGCGCGAACGCGGCGATCAGGTCGCCGCGCTCCTCCTCCGGGATGGGCGCCAGGTAGGACTCCCACAGGTCGGGGAAGAGGAACGAGGCGCCCTCCTGGTAGAACCAGCGCAGCTCGTGCTCCCTGAGGGTGAAGATGCCGCGCAGGATCAGCTCGCTCACCCTGTCGGGATGCGTCTGCGCGTAGGCCAGCGCCAGCGCGCTGCCCCATGACCCGCCGAAAACCTGCCAGACGTCGATGCCGAGGTGCTCGCGCAGCCGTTCCATGTCGCGCACGAGATGCCAGGTGGTGTTCGCCGCGAGCGACACGCCGGGGTCGCCGGCGTTCGGCCTGCTGCGGCCGCAGTTGCGCTGGTCGAACAGGACGATCCGGTAGGCCTGCGGGTCCCACTGGCGGCGGTGCTTCGCCGAGCAGCCGCTGCCGGGACCGCCGTGCAGCATGACCGCCGGCTTGCCCTCCGGGTTGCCGCAGACCTCCCAGTAGATCTCGTTACCGTCGCCGACGTCGAGCATGCCCGAGTCGTGGGGCTCAATGGGTGGATACAGGCTCATGGACTCCTGTCATACCGGAACCTGTCGGTGGCCGCGACCAGCCGGTCGGCGATGGCGGGCTCGCCGGCCGAGTGCCCCGCCCCTTCCACGACCTCGAAGGTGGCCTCGGGCCAGGCCCGGTGCAGGTCCCACGCGGTGGCGACGGGTGTGGCCATGTCGTAGCGGCCCTGGACGATGACGGCGGGCAGGTGCCGGATCGTGTGGACGTCGCGGATGAGCCGGCCCTCCTCCAGGAACCCCTTGTCGATCATGGCCGACGGGCGGGCTTCGCGCGGGCGGTCCGGCGCGGACAATGGGGCCATGGAGCTGGTCACGATCGACGACATCAGGGCCGCCGCCGGCCGCGTCGCCCCCCACGTGCTGCGCACCCCGCTGGTCCAGGCCGACGACCTCTGGGTCAAGCCGGAGAGCCTCCAGCGGGTGGGCTCCTTCAAGATCAGGGGAGCGGTCAACGCGCTCGCCGTCCTCGAACCCCCCGGCGTGGTCACCCACTCCTCGGGCAACCACGGGCAGGCGCTCGCCTACGCCGCCCGGCTCAGGGGCATCGGCTGCGTCGTGGTCGTCCCCGAGGGCGCCCCGCGGGTCAAGACCGACGCGATCAGCGGGTGGGGCGCCGACCTGGTCGTCGTGCCGCCGGCCCAGCGGCTGGTCGCGGCCGAGCAGCTGGCCGCCGAGCGCGGCCTGACGCTGGTCCCGCCGTACGACCACCCGGCGGTCATCGCGGGCCAGGGCACCATCGGGCTGGAGATCATGGCCGACCTGCCCGGCGTCGAGGTGGTGCTGGTCCCGGTGAGCGGGGGCGGCCTCATCTCGGGCATCGCGTCGGCGGTCAAGGCGCTCGACCCGTCCGTACGGGTGATCGGCGTCGAACCCGAGCTGGCCGCCGACGCCGCGGAGAGCCTGGCAACGGGGCGCCGCGTCACGTGGGAGCCGGAGCGGACCTTCCGCACCATCGCCGACGGGCTGCGCGCCGACCTGTCCGAGCTGACCTTCGCCCACGTCCGGGCGCGAGTCGACGACATCGTGACCGTCACGGAGGACGAGATCCGCGACGCGATGCGCCACCTGTCCGCCCGGGCGCGGCTGGTCGCCGAACCCAGCGGGGCGGTCGCGACCGCCGCCTACCTGGCCGGCAGGACGCCGCCGGGCCGTACGGTGGCCGTCCTGTCGGGCGGCAACCTGGACCCCTCGCCCTAGCCGGCGATCCACGCGAAGCGGTCGAGGAAGCCGCGCTCGCCTCTGGCGTACTCGTCGAAGGCCCGCTGGACCTCCTCCAGGCGGGTCACCAGCGTGGTGCGCAGCGTGCCCTCCTTGTACTCCAGCTCGTAGCCCGGCGACACCTGGATGAAGTGGCGGCCGAAGGTCACCAGCACGGCGAAGGGGTTCTGCGGGGAGAGCGTGGCGAGCACGTCACGCACCAGGCCCAGGTCGGGGTTGACGACCATCATGCCGTCACCGGTGTGGAGCTGGGTCTCGGGGTCGACGCCGAGCGGCCCGAGGTTGTGCACGAGGTCGCGCTGCGGGTCGTAGCAGACCAGGCCGTACTGCCGGGCCAGCGAGAAGGCCGCGTTGGAGACGTCGTCGACCTCCTCGGGCGCCATGGTGACCAGCGCGTGCCCGGCCAGGGCGGTGGCGTGGCCGGGCAGTTCCTTGGCGAACGCGGCGACCTCGGCTGATCCGGCGTGCCCGGTGACGGCGACGGGTCCGGCGTCCCCGGTGCTCTCGGCAGGTGCGGCGGTCTGCGCCGTCGCGGGTGCGGCGCCGCGGGCCGCGCGGTAGAAGGCCGCGGCCCGCTCCCTGGTGACCGGACCGTCCGCGTGCCAGACCATCAACTCCATGCTCATGCCCCTATCTTGCAGGCCCGCCGGGTGCGGTCAGACCTGGGGCTTCTCGGATTCGGGCACGAGCTCGACCGTGCAGTGCGCGCACCGACTCGCCGCGACGGGGACCTCGCTGAGGCACTCGGGGCACTCCTTCACCGTGGCCGCCTTGTCGCCCTCGAAGAGGCTGATCAGCCTGGTCATCGGCATCACGACCAGCCAGTAGACGACCGCCGCGATGATCAGGAAGCTGAGCAGGTGGTTGAGGAAGTCGCCGTACCGGAACTCGCTGCCGTTGACGGTGAAGGAGTACTGCGCGAAGTCGGGCTCCCGGCCCCCGGTGACCGCCCCGATCAGCGGTGTGATGAGATCGGCGACCAACGCCTGCACGAGCCCGCTGAACGTCGCCCCGACGATGACGGCGACGGCGAGCTCGACGATGTTGCCCCTCAGTAAGAACTTCTTGAATCCACCCATGGCGGACGCACATTGCCGTGGGGGGCAACGCCAAACCTTGTCGCGGAAACTCTCCCACTCCTGGAGCGAGAAGCGGAGAACCGGCATATTCCTTTGGCGACCGCCAAGCGGGGCACATCTCCAGCGAGGAAAGAGGAGTGCCGATGCGCCTCAGCGATCTCAACGTCAGAGCGGCGCTGACCCTGCCGTTCAGGAACCTGCTCGAACTGCTCGACATCTGGACCTTCGCCCGATGGGACGGCAGGGCCGAGGCGCAGGGCTGGGCCGTGGTCAAGCCCCAGCCCCTCGTCCACGTCTACCGCCACGCGGCCTTCGGCTCGCTGGTCGCGTGCGGCGGCTGCGCGGGGGAAGGGGTCACCAGGAGGGGCGCCTGCCACTCCTGCCTGGGATCCGGACGGCAGCGGCCCTGAAGGCGAACGATGACCGCGACGGGGTTACCAGTGGCTTCGCAGCGGGCATCTAGGCAGCCGCTGCCTCCTGGGCGAACATGGGGGCCAGAGCGTAAGGGGAGCCTCGATGATCGAGATCTGGCCGGGAGACCCGTATCCTCTCGGCGCCACCTACGACGGCGCGGGCACCAACTTCGCGCTGTTCAGCGAGGTGGCCGATCGCGTGGAGCTCTGCCTGTTCGACGACAACGACAAGGAGTCGCGGGTCTCCCTCACCGAGTGCGAGGGCTTCGTCTGGCACGGCTACCTGCCGGGCATCGGCCCCGGCCAGCGGTACGGCTACCGCGTCCACGGCCCCTACGACCCCGCGCGCGGCCTGCGCTGCAACCCCGCCAAGCTGCTGCTCGACCCGTACGCCAAGGCGATCGAGGGTGGCATCACCTGGGAGGCGGCGCTCTACGACGGCGACCGGCCCAACCCCGAGGACTCCGCGCCCTTCGTCCCGCGCTCGATCGTCATCAACCCCTTCTTCGGCTGGGGACACGACCGGCCGCCCGCCAAGCCGTACCACGACACGGTGATCTACGAGGCGCACGTGCGGGGGTTGACGATCGCCCACCCCAGGATCCCCGAGCGGATCCGCGGCACCTACGCCGCGCTCGGCCACCCCGAGATCATCGACCATCTGACCAAGCTCGGCGTGACCGCCCTGGAGCTGATGCCGGTCCACCAGTTCGTCACCGACCAGTTCCTGGAGGAGAAGGGGCTGACGAACTACTGGGGCTACAACACCAGCGGGTACTTCGCCCCGCACAACCGCTACTCCAGCCAGGGGCAGCGCGGCGGGCAGGTGCTGGAGTTCAAGGCGATGGTCAGGAACCTGCACGAGGCGGGCATCGAGGTCATCCTGGACGTGGTCTACAACCACACCGCCGAGGGCAACCACCTGGGCCCGACGCTCGGCCTGAAGGGCATCGACAACCCCACCTACTACCGCCTGGTCGACGGCGATCCCCAGCACTACATGGACACCACCGGCACCGGCAACAGCCTGCTCATGCGCAGCCCCCAGGTGCTCCAGCTGATCATGGACTCGCTCCGCTACTGGGTCACCGAGATGCACGTCGACGGCTTCCGCTTCGACCTGGCCGCCACATTGGCCCGCGAGCTGCACGAGGTCGACCGGCTGTCGGCCTTCTTCGACCTGGTGCAGCAGGACCCCGTGCTGTCGCAGGTCAAGCTCATCGCCGAGCCGTGGGACGTGGGGCCCGGCGGCTACCAGGTCGGCAACTTCCCGGCCAGGTGGACCGAGTGGAACGGCAAGTACCGCGACACGATCAGGGACCTGTGGCGGGGCGAGCCGGCCACGCTGCCCGAGTTCGGCTCGCGCTTCACCGGCTCCGGCGACCTCTACCAGAGCGACAGCCGCCGCCCGGTGGCCTCCATCAACTTCGTGACCTGCCACGACGGCTTCACCCTGCACGACCTGGTCTCCTACAACGAGAAGCACAACGAGGCCAACGGCGAGGACAACAGGGACGGCACCGACGACAACCGCTCGTGGGACGCCGGCACCGAGGCGTTGCGGGAACAGCAGAAGCGCAACTTCCTGACCACGCTCTTCCTGTCGCAGGGCGTGCCCATGCTCTCCCACGGCGACGAGATGGGCCGCACCCAGAAGGGCAACAACAACGGCTACTGCCAGGACAACGAGCTGACCTGGGTCGACTGGTCCGACGTGCGGCGCAACTGGTTGCTGCTGGAGTTCACCCAGCGCCTGGCCAAGCTGCGCCGCGAGCACCCCGTCTTCCGGCGCAGGCGCTTCAACTACGACATGGCCTGGCTGACCCCCTCCGGAGAGGAGATGACCGAGGCCGACTGGAACGTGGGCTACGCCAAGTCGCTGGCCGTCTACCTCAACGGCAAGGCGATCACGGAGCCGGACAGGAGGGGGAGACCCATCGTCGACGACTCGTTTCTCGTGCTGTTCAACGCCCACCACGACACCATCAGGTTCACGATCCCGAAGGACTACGGCGAGATGTGGCTGACCGAGATCGACACCGCGATGCCGATCATGCTGGACACCAGGGTCAGGCGGGCAGGGGAGCGGTTGCAGGTGCCGGGACGCTCGATGAGGGTGTTGCGCGGTGTCTAGGCCCGTCTCGACCTACCGCCTCCAGCTGACCCCCGACTTCGGCTTCGCCGAGGTCGCGGGCATCGCCCCCTACCTGCGCGACCTCGGCGTCAGCCACGTCTACCTCTCGCCCGTCCTGCAGGCGGTGCCCGAGTCGCTGCACGGCTACGACGTCATCGACCACTCGCGGATCAGGGAGGAGTTCGGCGGCGCCAAGGGGTTCCGCGAGATGGCCGACGCGCTGGCCGCCCACGATCTGGGCATCGTGATCGACATCGTGCCCAACCACATGAACACCGCCAACGAGCAGTTCAGGAGCGTGCTCGTCGAGGGCGCGGCCTCGCCGTACGCGCACTGGTTCGACATCGAGTGGCGCGAGGGCAGGGTGGCCGTCCACTCCTTCGCCGAGGACCTGCCCGAGTCGGAGTACTACCACATCGTCGACTGGCGGGAGGGGCCGGGCTACCGGCGCTTCTTCGACGTCTCCTCGCTCATCGGGCTGCGCGTCGAGGACCCGTCCGTGCTGTCCGCGACGCACGAGGTGATCTTCTGGCTGCTCGACGAGGGGCTGGTCGAGGGGCTGCGGATCGACCACCCCGACGGCCTCGCCGACCCGCGCGACTACCTGGACAAGCTCCGGGCCAGGACCGGCGGGGTGTGGACGGTCGTGGAGAAGATCCTCATCGGCCAGGAGCGGCTGCCCGACGACTGGGCGTGCGACGGCACCACCGGCTACGACGCGCTCAACCGCGTCAACGGCCTGTTCGTCGACCCGGAGGGCAGGGCGCCGCTGGTCGCCCTGTTCTCCCGCCTGACCGGCGAGGACCCCGACTACCCGCTCGTGCGGACACGCGCCAAGCGCGAGGTCATCGAGCTGTTCTTCGGCGGCGAGCTCGACCGGCTGTCGCGCGTCACCGGCGCGCCGGCCGGCGACCTGGCCGACCTGCTGGTGGCCATGCCGGTCTACCGGGCCTACGTCACGCCGGGCCGGCCGGCCGGCCCGCAGGCCAGGCGGATCGTGGAGGAGGCCGCGCCCAACCAGGAGACCGCCCGCGCGGTCCTGGACGGCCCGCCCGAGGCGATCGTCCGCTTCCAGCAGACCTGCGGCCCCGTCATGGCCAAGGGGGTGGAGGACACCGCGCTCTACCGGTGGTTCCCGCTGGCCTGCCTGAACGAGGTGGGCGGCGAGCCCGACCACTTCGGGCTGCCGGTCGAGGACTTCCACGCCTACTGCGCCGGGATGCGCCCGTTCACGATGACCACGCTGTCCACCCACGACACCAAGCGCTCGGAGGACGTCCGCGCCCGCCTGCAGGTGCTGTCGGAACTGTCCGAGGAGTGGGCGGCGGCCGTGGAGGGCTGGGCGGGACAGCTCGCCTTCGACCCCAGCCTCGACTATCTGGCGTGGCAGACGCTGATGGCCGCCTGGCCGATCTCCGTCGACAGGTTCACCGACTACCTGCTCAAGGCCGCCCGCGAGGCCAAGACCGCCACCTCGTGGATCGCCCCCGACCCCGCCTACGAGGACGGGCTGCGCGCCTTCGCCCGCAAGGCGGTCGGGCTGCCGGTCGGCGACTTCACCGCCGAGGTGGACCGGTACGCCGTGGCCAACTCGCTCGGCCAGAAACTGGTGCAGCTCATGATGCCGGGCGTGCCGGACGTCTACCAGGGCAACGAGCGCACCGACTTCTCCCTCGTAGACCCGGACAACCGGCGGCCTGTCACCTTCCCGTGCGCCGCCGAGTCGGCGTGGGACGCGGCCAAGCTGCTGGTCACCACCCAGGCGCTGCGGCTGCGGCGCAGGCTGGGGCCCGCCGCGCCGTACGAGCCGATGGCGGCCTCGGGGGAGGCCGCCGAGCACGCCGTCGTCTTCGGCAGGGGGCGCGCCGTGGCGGTCGCCACCCGCCTGCCGGTACGGCTGGCCAGGCGCGGCGGCTGGGGCGCGACCTCCGTCACGCTGCCCGCAGGACGCTGGCGCGACCTGCTGACCCGCGAGCTCCACACCGGCCGTGTACCGGTCGGCCACCTGCTCAGCCGCTATCCCGTCGCACTCCTGGAGAGACATGATCTTTGAGGTGTGGGCGCCGCAGGCGACCTCCGTTGAGATCGAGACCATGGGCCGGCGGGAGCCGCTCCGGGCAGGCTCGGGCGGCTGGTGGTCGGCCGAGGTGGCGGGGGCGGGGCACGGCACCGACTACCGCTACCTGGTCGACGGCGAAGGGCCCTACCCCGACCCGCGCAGCCGCAGGCAGCCCGAGGGCATCTTCGGGCCCAGCCGCGTCTACGACCATGCCCGCTTCACCTGGAGCGACCACGACTGGAAGGGCCGCGACCTGCGCGGCTCGGTCATCTACGAGCTGCACGTCGGCACCTTCACCACCGAGGGCACCTTCACCGCGGCGCTCGAGCGCCTGGATCACCTCGTCGAGCTCGGCGTCGACTTCGTCGAGGTCATGCCGGTCGCGCCGGTGCCCGGCGGGCGCAACTGGGGGTACGACGGGGTCGACCTCTACGCGGTGAACGAGACCTACGGCGGGCCCGACGGCCTGAAGGAGTTCGTCGACGCCTGCCACCGGGCGGGCCTCGGCGTGCTGCTCGACGTCGTCTACAACCACCTCGGCCCGTCGGGCAACTTCCTGCACCCCTTCGGCCCCTACTTCGGCGGCTACCGCGGCAGCTTCTGGGGCGAGGCGGTCAACCTCGACGGCCCGGGTTCCGACGAGGTCAGGCGGTACTTCATCGACAACGCGCTGCAGTGGCTGCGCGACTTCCACGTCGACGGGCTGCGCCTGGACGCGGTCCACGCCCTCCACGACCGGCGCGCCGTCCACCTGCTGGCTGAGCTCGCCCAGGAGGTGGACGCGCTGGCCTGCTCGGTGGGCCGGCCGCTGACCCTGATCGCCGAGTCCGACCTCAACGACCCGCGCATGATCACTCCGCTGGAGGCGGGCGGCCTCGGCATGAGCGCCCAGTGGAACGACGACGTCCACCACGCGCTGCACGCCGCCGTGTCGGGGGAGCGGCACGGCTACTACGAGGACTTCGCCTCGATGGCGGCCCTGGCCAAGGCCCTGGCGTCGGGATTCGTCCACGACGGGGGCTACTCCGGCTTCCGCGGCCGCTCGCACGGCGCCCCGCTGACCGGCGTGCCCGGCTACCGGCTGGTGTGCTGCCTGCAGAACCACGACCAGATCGGCAACCGGCCGGGCGGCGACCGTCTGGGCGTGACCGCGCTGAAGCTGGGCGCGGGGCTGCTGCTGACCTCGCCCTTCACCCCCATGCTGTTCATGGGCGAGGAGTGGGGGGCCCGCACGCCGTTCCTGTTCTTCACCGACCACGTCGAGGCCGCCCTCCGCGAGGGCGAGGGCGAGCGCAGAGCTCAGGAGTTCGAGGGTTTCGGCTACGACTGGATCGCGCCCGACCCGTCGGCCGAGGACACCTTCCAGCGCAGCAAGCTCGACTGGAGCGAGCTGAAGGAGGAGGAGCACTGGTCGGTCCTGTGCTGGTACCGCGACCTGATCGCGCTGCGCAAGGCGCTGCCGGAGCTCACGGACCCGCGCCTGGACCGGAACCGGGTCGACTACGATGAGCAGGCTAAATGGCTCCTTGTCAAGAGATCGTCACTGAGCGTCATGGTAAATTTCTGTACGGATCCTGTGACGTTGCCGGTGTCGGTGGGGTCGGTTCTCCTTTCCTCCGAGGAGGGGGTTTCCGCTGCTCCAGGCGGGCTCGCCGTACCGGGCCAGACGCTGGTGATCTTTCGGTCCGAGATGAATCCGTAATACGGACAGCCCGATAACCTGCGACGAGTCGTCACGTTCCCGTCAAGGAACGGTCACGGCTTTCTCGTCGTGGGGGCGTCGCTCGGCTTCATGCTGTAGGGCCCCCGTTCGTCCGAACGGAGGGCAATGGGCACGTACCTGCTGCGCAGGCTGCTGTCGAGCGTCATCCTGGTCGCCATCGCCGCGAGCCTGGCGTACCTGCTCGCCGCCGGCAGCCTCAACCCTCGTGCCAACTACGAGGGGCGCCAGCCGCCCATCCCCGCGGGGGTCGTGGACAGCACGCTGAGCGAGTACAACCTCAACGACAGGACGCCCCTGCTCGAGCGCTACGGAACCTGGGTGTCCGGCCTGGTCAGGGGCGACTTCGGCAAGACGTGGGACGGCGGGTCGGTCAACGACCAGATGGCCAGGCGGGTCGGCGTCAGCCTCCGCCTGCTGGTGATCGGCACCGTCCTCGGCTCCGTCCTCGGCGTGGCCGTCGGCGCGTTCGCCGCGGTCAAGCAGTACCGCCTCAGCGACAGGGCCATCGGCATGGCCTCGTTCGTCATCATGGCCGTGCCCGTCTTCGTCCTGGCCACCCTGCTGACGATGGGCGCGACCGGGATCAACAACGCGCTCGGGCACACGCTCATCGAGTACACCGGCGAGTACAACCCCGCGCTCACCGGCACCGACCAGTTGCTCAACCGGCTCAACCACCTGATCCTGCCGACGTTGTCGCTGTGCCTCGGCCAGATCGCCTTCTACAGCCGCATCCAGCGCAACATGATGCTCGACGTGCTCGGCCAGGACTTCGTCCGTACGGCCCAGGCCAAGGGGCTCTCCCGCAGAGCCGCGCTCTACAAGCACGCCCTGCGCACCGCGCTCATCCCGGCCGCCACCTACTTCGCCTTCGCCTTCGGCACCATGCTCACCGGCGCCACCTTCACCGAGAAGATCTTCGGCTGGCACGGCATGGGCGCCTGGCTGGTCGAGTCGATCCAGCACAACGACGTCAACTCCGTGGCCGCCGTCGCCCTGTTCACCGCCGTCTGCGTCCTGGTCGCCGGACTGCTGTCCGACCTGCTCGTCGCGGCGCTCGACCCGAGAGTGCGGGTGAGCTAGAGATGCGTTCCAAGGTCGTCCTGCGCCGGGTTCTGGCCAAGCCGCAGGTCATCATCGGCCTGGCCGGAATCCTCCTGCTGCTCGTCCTGGCCTACCTGGGCCCGGTGGTCTCGCCGTACGGCCTGGAGGACAAGGACTTCACCGCCTTCCGCTCCCCGCCCGGCGCCGACCACTGGTGGGGCACCACCCAGATCGGCCAGGACGTGTTCACGGTGACGTTGCACGCCATGCGCAAGTCGATCGTCATCGGCTTCCTCGTCGCCCTGTTCTCCACCGGCCTGGCCGCGGTGGTCGGCGCGTTCGCCGGCTACTTCGGCGGCTGGCTGGACAAGGCCCTGATGTGGGGCGCCGACCTGCTGCTGGTGCTGCCCAGCTTCCTGATCATCGCGGTCCTGTCGCCACGCCTGAAGGGCGCCACCTGGCTGTGGTTCGTGGTGCTGCTCGCCGCCTTCTCCTGGATGATCACCTCCAGGGTGGTCAGGAGCATGACGCTGTCCCTGCGCGAGCGGGAGTACGTGCTGGCCGCCCGCTACATGGGCATCAGCGACCGGCAGATCATCTTCCGGCACATCGTGCCGAACCTGTCGTCGCTGCTCATCATCGACGCCACCATGAACGTCAGCGCCGCCATCATCGGCGAGACCGCGCTGTCCTACTTCGGCTTCGGCGTGCAGCCGCCGGACGTCTCGCTCGGCACCCTCATCTCCGCCGCGGGCGGCAGCGAGGCGATCAGCTACCCGTGGCTGTTCCTCTTCCCCGCCGGACTGCTCGTCCTGCTGGTCCTGTGCATCAACCTCATCGGCGACGGCCTGCGCGACGCCCTCGACCCGGGAAGCAACTCATGACGATCCTCGAGGTGAGCGACCTCCACGTGACCTTCCGCGGCGGCGTCAAGGCCGTCAGGGGTGTCTCCTACCAGGTCGGCAGGGGTGAGATCCTGGGCATCGTCGGCGAGTCCGGCTCCGGCAAGTCCGTGACCTCGCTCGCCGTCATGGGCCTGCTGCCCGCCGGTGCGCAGGTGAGCGGCTCGGTCAGGCTGCACGGCCACGAGCTGCTCGGCATGCGGGAGCAGGAGATGCTCCAGCGGCGCGGCAAGTCCATCAGCATGATCTTCCAGGACCCGCTGTCGGCCTTCACCCCCGTCTACACCATCGGGGACCAGATCGCCGAGGCGGTCCGCGTCCACCAGAAGGTCACCAGGGAGCAGGCCGCCAAGCAGGCCGTCGAGCTGCTCGACCTGGTCGGCATCCCGCACCCCGACGTGCGCGCCAAGGCCTTCCCGCACGAGTTCTCCGGCGGCATGCGGCAGCGCGCGATGATCGCGATGGCCATCGCCAACGACCCCGACGTGCTGATCTGCGACGAGCCGACCACCGCACTCGACGTCACCATCCAGGCGCAGGTGCTGGAAGTGCTGAAGACGGCGCAGAAGGAGACCGGCGCCGGTATCGTCATGATCACCCACGACCTGGGGGTGGTCGCGGGGCTCGCCGACCGGGTGCTGGTGATGTACGCCGGCAAGCCGGTCGAGCAGGGCACGGTCGAAGAGATCTACTACGAGCCTCGCATGCCGTACACGATGGGGTTGCTCGCCTCGATCCCGCGGCTGGACCAGGACAGCCGGCGCCTGGTGCCGATCGAGGGCGCCCCGCCCTCGCCCGCTGCGCTGCCGCCGGGCTGCCCCTTCGCGCCCCGCTGCCCGCTGAAGGTGTCCGCGTGCGACGACGCCGAGCCCGAGCTCGTCGAAGTCGGCGCGCGCCGGGTGGCCTGCATCCGCTCCCACGAGATCGAGCTGAAGAAGCTCAGGGGGGCCGACGTCTTCCCCGCACCCGAGGGGTTCGGCCGGCCCGACGCCTCGGCGCCGCGCGCGGAGCGCGGCAAGGTGCTCGAGCTCGACGGCCTCGTCCGGCACTATCCGCTGACGAAGGGCGCCGTCTTCAAGCGGCGCGTCGGCACCGTGCACGCCGTCGACGGCATCAGCTTCGACATCGCCTCCGGCGAGACGCTGGCCCTCGTCGGCGAGTCGGGCTGCGGCAAGACCACCACCCTCCAGCAGATCATGCAGCTGGAGGCCGCCCAGGGTGGCAAGGTCGTGGTCTTCGGCAAGGACAGCGGCACGCTCACCGCCCGCGAGCGCAAGGAACTGCGCCGCGACCTGCAGATCGTCTTCCAGGACCCGATGGCCGCGCTCGACCCGCGCATGCCGGTCGGCGACATCCTGGCCGAGCCGCTGCGCGCCCACGGCCACAAGGACGTCGCCAAGCGTGTCGCCGAGCTGCTCGACCTCGTCGGCCTCGACGCCTCCTACGCCGAGCGCTACCCGCAGCACTTCTCCGGCGGGCAGCGCCAGCGCATCGGCATCGCCCGCGCGCTGGCCCTGGAGCCGAAACTGGTCGTCCTCGACGAGCCGGTCTCCGCGCTCGACGTGTCGATCCAGGCGGGCGTCATCAACCTGCTGGAGGACCTGAAGGCCCGGCTGGGCCTGTCCTACCTGTTCGTCGCCCACGACCTGTCCGTCGTCCGCCATCTGGCCGACCGCGTCGCGGTCATGTACCTCGGCAAGATCGTCGAGATCGGCGCCGTCACCGAGGTGTACGGCACGCCCGCCCACCCCTACACCAGGGCGCTCATGTCGGCCATCCCGCTGCCGGACCCCGCGCTGGAGCGATCGCGCAAGAGGATCATCCTCGACGGCGACCTGCCCAGCCCCGCGGCGCCCCCGACGGGCTGCCGCTTCCACACCCGCTGCCCCAAGCGCGCCCTGCTCCCCGAGCCGGAGCGCGCGCGGTGCGCGGCCGAAGAGCCCCCCGTTGCACGGCTCGCGCACGCCGACGATCACGGCGCCGCCTGCCACTACCCCGAAGTGAGGAACTCGTGAAGGTTGTCGCCTACAAGGCCGCCGCGGGCGCGGCCCTGCTGGCTCTCGCCCTCGCCGCCTGCGGTGGCGGTGCCGACAAGCCGCAGGCCGGTTCGGCGCAGGCCACCGCACAGGCGCAGGAGCAGGCCGCCGCGCTGCCCGGAAGCGCCGTCAACCCGGTCGCCTACGAGCAGGTCAAGGACGGCGGGACCGTCACCCTCGCGCTGACCCAGTGGCAGACGCAGTGGAACTACAACCAGGTGAACGGCACACACGCGACCGTCTCCGACGTGTTCGACGCGGTCATGCCCAGCATGGGCAAGGTCGACGACAAGGCCGAGGTGACCAACAACCCCGACTACGTCACCGAGTGGAAGATGGAGCTGGAGGGCGGCAAGCAGGTCGTCACCTACCGGCTCAACGACAAGGCGAAGTGGTCCGACGGCACGCCGATCACCTACAAGGACTTCGTCGCCCAGTGGAAGGCGCTCAACGGCACCGACAAGAAGTTCCAGGCCACCTCGACCGACGGCTACGACCGCGTCGCCTCGGTGGAGAAGGGCGCGACCGACCACGAGGTCGTCGTCACCTTCGCCAAGCAGTACCCCGACTGGAAGGGCATGTTCTCCCCGCTCCTTCCGGCCTCCGCCAACGCCGACGCCACCGCGTTCAACAAGAGCTGGATCAACAGGATCCCGGTGACCGCGGGGCCGTTCAAGGTCGACGCCCTCGACCAGACCGGCAAGACCGTCACCCTCGTCAGGGACGACGCCTGGTGGGGCAAGCGGGCCAAGCTCGACAAGGTCATCTTCCGCGCCCTCGACTCCGGCGCCACCGTGAACGCCTTCGCCAACGGCGAGCTCGACGCGATGGAGCTCAGCCCCATCGCCGCCGACCTGCAGCGCGCCAAGAACGTGCCGAACGCCGACATCCGCAAGGCCGCGGCGCCCAACTGGCGGCACATCACCGTCAACGGCTCCGCGCCCAACCTCACCGACAAGTCGGTCCGCCAGGCCGTCCAGCTCGGCATCAACCGCGAGGCCATCACCCAGTCCGACCTCAAGGACCTCGACTGGCCGGTGCAGGTGCTCAACAACCACCTGTACATGAACACCCACAAGGGCTACGTCGACAACTCCGGAGAGCTCGGGAAGTACAACCCCGAGAAGGCCAAGCAGCTGCTCGACGCGGCCGGCTGGAAGATGGAGGGCGACTACCGCAAGAAGGACGGCAAGGAGCTCGAGCTGCGCTTCGTCGTCCCTGCCGCCTACCCGCTGGCCAAGCAGGAGGGCGAGCTGACCCAGGCGATGCTGAAGGACGTCGGCGTCAAGGTCAAGGTGGAGCCGGTCCCCGACGACAAGTTCTTCGACGACTACATCATCCCCGGCAACTTCGACCTGGTGCCGTTCTCCTGGCTGGGCACGCCGTTCCCGAACGGGGCGCTGCCGCAGATCTACAAGCAGCCCACCGGCAAGGACAACTTCGGCAGCAACTTCCCGCGCATCGGGTCGGCGGAGCTGGACGCGCTGATCGAGCAGGCGGCGGGGGAGATGGACCCGGCGAAGTACATCGAGCTCGGCAACCAGGCCGACAAGCTGATCTGGGACGAGGTGCACACCATCCCGCTGTACCAGCGGCCCGCCATCTACGCCACGAAGAAGACGCTGGCGAACTACGGGGCGTTCGGCTTCGCGACCAAGGACTGGTCCACGGTCGGCTTCACCCAGTGACGCCTGTCTGACGACGCCTGTCTGACGACGCCCGGCCGGGAGTTCGGCCGGGCGTCATCAGGTCATGGGCGGCCTGGCGCTAGCGGCCCTGCAGGGACCTGACGTTGTCGCCGAACGTCCAGTTCTTCGACCCGTCCCAGTTGATGGACCAGGTCATCAACCCCTTGAGGGCGCCGCCGAAGGCGTTCCAGCTCTGGCTCACCAGCGACGGGCCCATGTGGCCGCCGCCCGCGCCCGGCTGGGCGGGCAGGCCGGGGACCTGCTTGTCGTACGGCACCCTGATCGTGACGCCCTGGATGACCAGGCCGTTGTTCAGGCACGTGGTCTGCGCGGTGAAGCCCTGCACCGTGCCCGCCGCGTAGGAGTCGCCGCTGCAGCCGTACATGCTGCCGTTGTAGTACTGCATGTTCAGCCACCAGAGGCGGCCGTTGTCGGCGTACTTCTTGATGATCGGCAGGTACGCGCCCCAGATCGAGCCGTAGACGACGCTGCCGCCGGTCACGTAGGCGGTCTCCGGCGCCATGGTCAGGCCGAAGTCGGCCGGCATCTGGGCGAGCACGCCGTCGATGATCCGGATGAGGTTGGCCTGCGACGGCGACAGCTGGTTGATGTTGCCGCTGCCGGTCAGCCCGGTCTCGATGTCGATGTCGATGCCGTCGAAGTTGTAGCGCTTGAGAATCGGCACGACGGTCGCCACGAAGCGGTCGGCGACGGCGCTGGAGCTGAGGTCGATGCCGGCGGCGGCGCCGCCGATGGACATCAGGATCGTCGCCCCCGCCGCCTTGGCCTGGCACATCTCGGCCGGGGTGGGCACCTTGACGGTGGCGTCCATGCCGTCCTCCCACAGGACGGTCCCGTCGGAGCGGATGACGGGGAAGGCGGCGTTGATGACGTTGTAGCCGTGCGCCTTGATGCGGGGGTCGGTGATCGGGGTCCAGCCGAACGGCGGGTGCACGCCGTTGGCCGCGCCGTCCCAGTTCTCCCAGTAGCCCTGCAGGACCTTGCCCGCCGGGCGTGACTTCACCGCGCACGTGGTGTCGGTCGGCGTCGGTGTGGGAGTCGGTGTGGGTGTCGGGGTCGGCGTGGGTGTGGGCGTCACCGTCGGGGTCGGAGTGGCCGTCGGGGTGGGGGTCGGGCCGCCCGGGCCGTCGAAGCTGATGTCGTCGGCGTAGTAGGTGCCCTGGCCGTACCAGCCGTGCAGGTAGACCTCGGCGCTCGTCTGGCCGGAGGCGGTGGTGAAGGAGACCGACAGCTGGGTGTAGGCCGCGGGGGAGGAGGTCCAGGTGGACCCGCCGCCGGTGACGCCGAGGTAGACGTAGCCGCCGCGGACCCAGGCGGTCAGCGTGTAGGCGGTGCTCGGCCGTACGGTCACCGTCTGGACGCACCTGGCGTTGTCGGCGCCGCCGGCCGCCCCGGCCAGCGCCTTCGACCCGGAGTGGACCGGAGTGGCGACCACCGACCCCAGCCCGCCGGCGCAGGACCAGGGGGACAGCGTTCCGGTCTCGAAGCCCGGGTTGAGGAGGAGGTTGGCGGCTCGGGCGGACGTCTGCGCGCCGAACACGCCGGCGACGGCCAGGAGGAAGGCCACGGCGAGCAGGATGGGACGCGTTGTTCGCTTCACGGGGGCACCCTTCTGTCGGGGTGAAGCTCTGCGGGTGATTATCCGGACAAGAAAGTTTCCTTACAATAGGTATCAACAGGCCAGGTTGCCGGGACATGGAAAGGGCCCCGCCGCATCCCGCGACGGAGCCCCTGAACCACTCAGGACGTCAGACGACCTTGGAGTTCACCTCGGCGAAGTGGCACGCCACCGGGTGCCCGTTGCCCCGGTCCACCAGCGCCGGCTCCTCGGTCGCGCAGATCTCCTGCGCCTTCCAGCACCGCGTCCGGAACCGGCAGCCGCTCGGCGGGTCCATCGGCGACGGCACGTCACCCGTCAGGATGATCCGCTCGCGCTGGCGCTCCTCCTCCGGGTTCGCCGTCGGCGCCGCCGACAGCAGCGCCTGGGTGTACGGGTGGGCCGGCCGGTCGTACAGGTCGTCACGAGGACCGGTCTCCACGACCTTGCCCAGGTACATCACCGCCACGCGGTCGGAGATGTGCCGCACCACCGACAGGTCGTGCGCGATGAACATGTACGCCAGACCCAGCGAGTCCTGCAGGTCCTCCAGCAGGTTCACCACGCCCGCCTGGACCGACACGTCGAGAGCCGACACCGGCTCGTCCAGGATGAGCAGCTTCGGCTCCAGCGCCAGCGCCCGCGCGATGCCGACACGCTGCCGCTGGCCGCCGGAGAACTCGTGCGGATAGCGGTTGCCGTGCTCAGGAGACAGGCCCACCAGCGACAGCAGCTCGGCGACCCGCTTCGGCCCGTTCTTGTCCCACCGGCCGTGCACCTTCAGCGGCTCGGCGACGATGTCGTTGACCGGCATCTTCGGGTTCAGCGACGCGTACGGGTCCTGGAAGACGATCTGCATGTCCTGCCGTACGGCCTGCATCTGCTTGTTCGACAGCGCGGTGAGCTCCTTGCCGCCGAACTTCACCGAACCCGAGGTCGGCTTGTGCAGCTGCAGGATGGCCCGGCCGGTGGTCGACTTGCCGCAGCCGGACTCGCCCACCACGCCGAGGGTCTCACCCTTGTCGACGTGCAGCGACACGCCGCTGACCGCCTGCACGTGCGAGACGACGCGGCGCATGAGGCCGGTCCCCCTGACGGGGAAGTTCATGACGAGGTCGGTCACCTCGAGCAGTTTCTCGGTCATGAGGTGGTCTCGCTGTTCGTGCGGAAGATGGCGGTCGGATCCGCCTTCTCTGCCAGTTTGGGCCAGTGGTGGCACGCGGCGTAATGCGCGCCGCTGTCCGTCTCCTCGAGGACCGGCTCCGACGCCGTGCACTCGGCCGTCGCCATGGGGCAGCGAGGCGAGAACGGGCATCCGGACGGCAGGTTGATCAGCGAGGGCGGGGTGCCCTTGATCGGCCGCAGCCGGTCGCCCGAGGCCTCCAGCGAGGGGATGGAGCCCAGCAGGCCCGCCGTGTACGGCATGCGCGGCGTGTTGAAGACCGGGTCGACGTCGCCGATCTCGACCGGCTTGCCCGCGTACATGACCAGCACCCGGTGCGCCATGCCCGCGATGACGCCCAGGTCGTGCGTGATGAGCACGACCGCGGCGTCGACGGCGTCCTTGACCTCGAGCAGCTTCTCCAGGATCTGCGCCTGCACGGTCACGTCGAGCGCCGTGGTCGGCTCGTCGGCGATGATCACGTCGGGGTTGTTGATGATCGCCATGGCGATCATCGCCCGCTGCCGCATGCCGCCGGAGAACTCGTGCGGGTAGGACTTCAGCCTGGCCGCCGCCTGCGGGATGCCGACCAGGTCGAGCATCTCCTTGGCCCGGGCCTGGGCCTGCTTGTACGGCACCAGCTCGTGCGCCAGCACCGCCTCGGCGAGCTGGTCGCCGATGGTGTGGACCGGGTTGAGCGCCGTCATCGGGTCCTGGAAGACCATCGCGATCTTCCTGCCGCGCAGGCTCCGCCGCTTGCGCTCCGGCATCTTGAGGATGTCGTCACCGCGGTAGGAGATGCTGCCGGTGATCCTGGCGCTCTTGGGCAGCAGGCCCATGACCGCCATCGAGGAGACCGACTTGCCCGAGCCCGACTCGCCGACGATGCCGAGCACCTCACGCTCGTGCACCGCGTAGGACACGCCGCGCACGGCCTTGACCAGGCCGTCGTCGGTGGGGAAGCTCACCTGGAGATTGTCGACCCTGAGCACCTCGGTCGTGCCGGGGCGCGTGGCCTCGGACAGGCGCTTGGCGATGTGTACGGAGCTCATCAGTCGCGCACCCTGTTCTGTCGGGGATCGAAGGCGTCACGCAGGCCGTCACCGATGAAGTTGACCGACAGCGCGATCGCGATGATGAACAGGCCTGGCCACCAGAACAGCCACGGCCGGGTCAGCATCGCGCTCTTGTAGTCGCTGATCAGCAGGCCGAGCGAGGTGTCGGGGCTCTTGACGCCGAAGCCGAGGAAGGAGAGGGCGGTCTCCAGCAGGATGCCGGCGGAGATCGCGAGCGTGGCCGAGACGATGATCACGCCCAGTGTGTTCGGCAGGATGTGCCGGAAGATGATGCGGAAGGAGGAGGTGCCGATCGCCCTCGCCGCCTCCACGAACTCCTTCTCGCGCAGCGAGAGGAACTCGCCGCGCACCAGGCGCGTGACGCTGGTCCAGGTGGTCAGTCCGAGGAACAGGGCCATGAAGTAGGGGCCCATGTTGCCCGTCGCGCTGCCGACGACCGCGGCGATCACCAGCACCGGGATGGTGATCATGATGTCGGTGAAGCGCATGATGACCGACTCGACCTTGCCCCGGAAGAATCCGGCGGCGGCGCCCAGCACGGTGCCGACGACCGTGGAGACCAGGCCGATGGTCAGCGCGACGATGATGGAGATCTGCGCGCCCCGCATGGTCAGCGCGAAGTAGTCCTTGCCGATGTTGTCCTGGCCGAAGGGGTGCTCGCCCAGGTGGATGCCCGCGCCGCCGAGGAACTCGGGGATGAGGCTCAGCGTCGGGCGGCCCCTGTCGACCACGGTGCCCGAACCCGTCCACGGCTTGTCCCACCAGCCGGGGATCGGGCCGAAGCCGATCGAGCTGAAGGCCAGCACGAACACGATGCCGAACAGGATCATGCCGACGAGGGCGCCACGGTGGCGGAAGAACCGCCGCCTGACGAGCTGGGCCTGCGTGCGGGCGACGATCGTCATGCCCTGCGCGGCGCTGGACGTGCTCTCATCCCTGTTGATGGTCATCTCGGTCTCGGTCTTCTCTGTCATGACAACCTGATCCGCGGGTCGAGGTAGGCATAGGCGATGTCGGCCAGCATGTTCCACACGACGATCGAGGTGCCGGTGATCAGGAAGAAGCCCATGACCGGCATGGGGTCGACCTCTCTCAGCGCTTGGCTGAACAGCGCCCCCATGCCCTTCCAGCCGAAGACGGCCTCGGTGATGACCGCGCCGCTGAAGACGCCCGCGAAGTCGAGGGCGAGGATCGTGGTGATCGGGATCATGCCGTTGCGGAAGGCGTGCTTGATGACGACCGTCCGCTCGGGCAGACCCTTGGCGCGTGCCGTACGGACGTAGTCCTGGTTCATCACCTCGAGCATGCTGGCCCGGCTGTAGCGGGAGTGGCCGGCCAGGCCGACGAGGATCAGCGCCAGCGTGGGCAGCAGCAGGTGCATGCCGGAGTCGAGGGTGGTCTGCCAGAAGTTGCCCATGAAGTTCGGGGTCTCCGAGCCGATGGTGGCCACCGGACGGCCCTTGAGCGCCCGCGCGTAGCCGTCCCACGCCTCCAGCAGCCGGTCCATGAACATCATGGCGGCGACGAACAGGCCGCTGAAGACCGCCAGCGGGATCGCCTGGCGGCGCAGCAGGCCGCCCAACTGCCAGCCGATCGCCGCGCTGACCAGGCCGGCGACCACGAACAGACCCAGCAGGGTCAGGAACGACGGAGAAACCAGCATCGGCTGCAACGGGTAGTACAGCAGCGCGCCGACGCCCGCGGCGGCCAGCGCGGCGTACATCGGCTGCAGGTGCTCGACGCCCGCGATCAGCGCCGTCACGCCCGCGGCCGTGGCCAGGCCGACGACCAGGATGAACGGGAAGCCGAGACCGGGGTCGGCGAACCAGCGGGTCGCCGACAGCGTGAACAGGATGACGGCCGTCACGGCGAAGCCGATGCCGGCCGCGATCAGCTTGCCCTTGCGGTCGCCGTTGTAGATCGACGACCACACCAGGCCGGCGAACACCGCCACGGCCAGGATGACGGGAAGCGGAATGAACGGGTCACGCAGCCAGTCGTTGAACTCGATCGCGACGTACTGCTTCAGCAGCGTGGCGACCCAGAAAATCGGTAGCGAGAAGCAGACGAAAGCTGCGAAGGTGATCCCGTGGTCGAAGGTGCTGTACTGACGCAGCGCGGAGATGATGCCGATCGTGATACCGATCACCGCGCCGAGCACGGTGGCCACGACGACGAGCTTGAGCGTCGACTCCATGGCCGCGGAGAGCAGCGAGGAGACCGTGGTCCCCGCCTTGTTCACGCCGAGTTCGCCCTGGAAGATGCCCGCCAGCCAGGACAGGTAGCGGACAGGGATCGGCTCGTTCAGGTGCATGGCGGCGATGCGCGCCTCCATGAGCTTCGGAGCCTCGGGGGCCGAGCTCTCGCGTAGGTCGGCGAGAGGATCTCCCGACAGCGCCACCAGGAAGAACATGATGAATGTGGCGCCTAGCAACGTCAGGCTCGATATCGCGAGCCTACGTGCGATGAATACAAGCAATTCCCCGACCTCCTGCAGGTGACGGCTTCCGGTGCCACAGCGGGAGGTGGCCGGTCTCGGGCCGGAAACCGGGCCCGCCACGGTGCCTCGTGGGCGCGGCTTCGACGGGCTGACGATGTTGACGACGTGGGGTGGACACCCGTGACGCGGGGCCGGTCTGAGACCGGGCCCCGCGTCAGCCGGCGGTTAAGCCGAATCTACTGGGCAGCCCACTGCTGCATGTTCCAGGTGATGGAAGCCTGGCTGGGGTTGGGCTGGATGTTCTGGAGGTTAGAGCTCCAGGCCGACAGCGCCGGCTGCGAGTACAGCGGGATCGTCGCCAGGTCGTCCCAGAGGATCTTCTCGACCTGCTGGATCAGCGGCGCGACCTTGGCCGGGTCGGTCTCGGCCAGGATCTGCTCGGCGAGCTTGTCGTACTCCTTGTTGGAGTAGCAGCCCTTGTTGTTGCCCTTGGCCGACGGGGTGCACTTCGTGGGCGTCTGGTAGGTGGAGGTCCAGCCGCTGTTCAGCGACGAACCGGCCCAACCGAACAGGGCGATGTCGAAGTTGCCGTTGGCCAGGTCACCGGCGTCGTCGAAGAACTTCTCGCTACCGGTGTCGGTGATCTGGAAGCCGACCTGGTCGCAGGAGGCCTTGATCAGCTCGACGACCTGGGTGCGGCGCGGGTTCGGCTGGTTGTAGCCGATGTTGACCTTGATCGGGGTCTTGACGCCCGAGTCGGCCACCAGCTTCTTGGCGGCCTCGAGGTCCACCTTGTCGTACTTGGTGCCAACCGCGAAGGCGACCGCCTCGGCGTAACCCGGCTGGAACGGCGCGATGTTGCGGACGTTCATCGGGGCGGCGTTCGGGTTCTGCGGCTTGATCAGGTTGTCGACGATCTGCTGGCGCGGGGCGCAGAGCGCGATGGCCTGACGCAGCTTGGCGTCCTTGAACGGGCCCTTGTTGAAGTTGAAGTCCAGGTGGTCGTAGAGGAACTGCTCACCGGTCTTGACGGTGACGTTCTGCAGACCCTGCACCTGAGCCAGGACGTCCGGGTTCGACTGCGGCTCGATGATGTTCGTCTCACCGTTCTGCAGCGCCTGGACCTGCTGGTCCTGCGCGATGAAGCGGATGACGATCTTCTCGGTCTTGGCCTTCTCGCCCCAGAACTTCTCGTTGCGGGCGAGGGTGATGGACTGGCCGGGGGAGAACGAGTCGAGCACGTACTGGCCGGAGGACGGGATGAGCGCCTTGTCGGGCAGCTTGCCGTTGAAGATCCAGCCCTTGTTGAAGAACTCGGCGGCCTTCTTGAGCTTGCCGTGGTCCTCGGCCTTGATGGCGTCGAACAGCTCCTGCTCGCTGAGCCCACCCTGCTGGGCGACGATGTGCGCCGGCAGCTGGATGACGGGGGCCGCTGCCCAGTCACCGTACGACTTGGTGTAGTTCAGCGTCACCTCCTTGTCACCGATCTTGCAGTCCGGCATCTTGATCTTGTCCCACGTCGTCGTGCTGATGTAGCTGAACTCGGGGAACTTGCCGGAGGCCGCGGCGTAGGTGAGCATCACGTCGTCGCAGGCGATGGCGTTGCCGTCGGACCAGACCGCGTTCGGGTTGATGGTGTACTTCACCGTCAGCGGGTCGTCCGAGGTCTTCTCGTACGTGCCCATGTCCTTGTCCGGCGTGACGGAGCCGTCGGCGCCGTAGTACCAGAAGTCCGTCAGGACCCGGTTCAGGACGATGTGGTTCTTGGAGGAGTACTCCTCAGCGGTCTGAGCGTTGTAGGAGCTGATCTCCTGCTCGAACGTGTGCGTGATCGTCGAGGCGTTCGCGGCGCCGCTGGCCGGAGCGGAGGCGCCGGCCGACGGGTCCGCGGCGGGCGCGTTGTCGGTAGCGCCGCAGGCCGTCAGCAGGATCGCTGCTCCCGTCGCCGCTGCCAGGAACCTTCCGGCCCTGCGTGCAGATGACACGGACTTACTCCTTGGGGGTTGAAACTTCGCAGCCAGTCTTGCGGAAAATGAAGCATTACTCCGTAGACGGAGGTAAGGGGTCACAGCAGAGTGTTGCAGACCTGATGCCGTCAAAGGCATGTTCCGTAACAAAGCTGGGGCGAATAGGTGCAAATCACCACATATTCGTTACCCACGGTGATCGGAGAGGGGGAGAGCGTTCTCTGGTCGTCCACAGCCCTCCTGACCGTCCACAGAATCCCGTTCGCCGCAGCTCGTCAAGCCGCAATTCTCCATCCTGAGATCCCCACCCCCCAACCCGGGAGGAACCTCGATGGAGCATTCCCCAGCAGTCACTGTGGTACACGAGCGTCACACGCCTCCGGCGCACGATTCCCGGGAGCGTTGCGCGCCGGCCCGGCCCGCGGCCGCCACGGTGGTCCCGACCGCGGTGGGCCGTTCCTGCCGCGCCGGTGCGTCTCCGCTGCTGGAGGGCCCGGAAGACCGCTCGCGGGAGGGGCCCTCCGCCCGGTTGGAGTGACCGGCTCCCCCCTGCCGGGCCTCGATGCGGCCTGCCTCCTGGGAGTGCCGCCGAGCCACCAGGGGGATGACCCGCCGGGTGCCTGTGTGGGGATCTCGTGGGGTGGCCGGCCCGGCGGCTGGTTGGACCGCCCGGCAGACGTGTGTGGGGCTCGCGTGGGGTCGCCGGCCGGGCGGCTGGTTGGACCGCCCGGCAGACGTCCGGGCGGCGATTCCGACGGGTGGCGCGCTGGACGACCGCGGACCCGCCCTCCCGGTCCATCCCGCTGGTCGCGCGGCCTGGGCGCAGGTCGAGCCGTCGCCATGGCCCCGGGCAGGCGCGCGGCGGGCTCGCCGCGTCACGGCCGGTCACGCCATCCGGCCTTGGTGTGGCGATCGAACGGCTCCTCCCGCCGCGTGGGCGGGGCGAGTCAGGGGGGCCGCTGATCACGTGGAGTGAGCCGGGTGGGGTGGCCCGACGGCCGGTCGCAGCGCGTGACCTGGGGGAGGGAATCCGCGCGAGGTGCGGCGGCCGCCGCGCCCGGTCCGCCGACGGCCACGACCGTTGGCGCGATCGTCATCCCTTTCCGAGTCCGGACCCGCCCAGTGAGCGCACCGCGGGACCCGGACGGCCTTCCTCCCGCGCCCGCCGGAGTCGCCCTGCCGTTCCCGCAAGTCCTGCCGATCCCGCAAGTCCTGCCGGCCCGCCCGACGGCGCCCGAGGAGCGGGGACGCGTGGTCGCATGGTCCCCGGAAACGACCGGACACGCGGCGTTTCCGCAGGTCGTGGTCATCCGCCCGGCCCGGACATCCGAGCTCGAAGGGCCGATGACCGGAAACCCCTGCCAAATCTGGAGTTATGTGGATGTTACGGGCTGGTACCCTGATCACGGACGTACATGATCCTTATCGCACGGGGTCCTCGCGAGGGAGGCGCACGATGCGGCGGCGCAGCGTTCACGGGCACGCGTGCCCGACGGCGCGATGTCCCAGTCCGGCGTCATCTCATCCGCCTTCTCGTCGATTCGTCTCGGTAACCGCGAGAATCACCTCAGTAACCGAGAAGCGCCGACCGGCGAGCCAGGGGTGACTGAATGAGCGAGAACGCTCCCCTGGGTATTGATGTGAACACGCCCAATGTCGCGCGAATCTACGACTACATACTCGGTGGCAAGGACAACTTCGCCGCCGACAGGGAAGCGGCCGAGCAGATAATCAAGGCGTTCCCCGAATCGAGGGAGGGCGTGAAGCTCAACCGCGAGTTCCTCGGCAACGCCGTTCGCCATCTCGCGGCAGAGGCGGGGATCAGTCAGTTCATCGACATCGGCGCCGGGCTGCCCACCCAGAGCACCGTGCACCAGGTCGCCCACGGCGTGAACCCGGAGGCGCGGGCCGTCTACGTCGACAACGACCCGATCGTGTGCGTGCACGGCCGTGCCCTGCTCGCCAACTCGCCCATGGTCGCCATGGTCGAGGGCGACCTGCGCAGGCCGGAGGAGATCTGGTCCCGCGCGCTGGAAACCGGGCTGATCGACGGCGGCCAACCCGTGGGGGTACTGCTCGTCGCCGTCCTCCACTTCCTGGAGGACCCGTACGAGGAGGTCGCCAAGCTCAGGGAGTTGATGGCGCCCGGCAGCCACTTGGTGATCACGCATCTGTCCATGCGGGACGAACGTAGCGACGACACCGAGACCGTACGGCAGGTCTACTCGAAGGCGAGCTCGGGCGTGGTGCCCCGAAGCCTCGACGACATCAGGCGGTTCTTCGGCGACTTCGAGCTGCTCGACTCGGGGAAGTTCATCTCCGCCCATCTGCTGCGCCGGTTCTCGATCCTGGGCTGGGCCGGCATCGGCCGCAAACCCTGAACGGCCCACGCTCCTGAACGACCAGTGCTCGCCAGCGGCCGGAGCCCTGACCGGCTTCTGCCTCTGACTGGCTTCTGGCTCTGACCGGCCGGAGCCCTGACGGCCATGAGCTCCGAACCGCCGGAGCCTCTCACGGCCGCCAGCTCCGACCGGCTGGCAGCTCTGACCGGCCGGCAGCCTTGACCGGCTGGCAGCTCTGACCGGCCGCCAGCTCTGACCGGCGAGCAGCTTTGAACGGCCAGTGTTCGGACATGTCCGTCCAGGTCTCCGGCTCCGGCCGGCCTCCGCCTGGTTCGCCATCGCCCCGGTCCGCGCGACCAGCTCGGTTTGTCGTCGCCCACTCTCGGCCGGTTCGTTTCGGTCCACCTCCGCGTGCTCTCGGCTGGTTCGTTTCGGTCCACCTCCGCGTGCTCTCGGCTGGTTCGTCGGGCGCGCCTTCGTGTGGTCGCGGCGTTCGTTCGGATCCCCTTCGCTGGTCTCGGCCGGTCCGCTCAGGCCGCCTCAGCGTTAGCCTGCGCGGCCTGGTGGTGCGGCTTCCACGCGAGGCTCGACGCGCACGACGTCGGGGAGATGGCCTGCCCGGCTGCGCCCGGTTCGGTGGGGTCCCGGTGCTTGGGTCGCGGGCGGTTTGTTCGGCTCGCGTGTGCCCTGTGCCGCCGGTCCGATCAAGTCCTCTTCGCCGGGTCCCGGAGGGTTCGTGTGGGTGGGAACGATCGTGGGCGGGCCTACGTCGTAGCCGATATGACGGATTTCGCGGGGATCGACGAGCAGCTCCTGGTGACCAAGGAACGGGTGCGGCGCTTCGACCACCTCACCCGGCAGCGAGGCGCGGTCACCGGCCAGCTGTCCCAGGTACGGCAGGCGGTCGCCGACCTCCACTCCCGCCTCGCCGAGGAAGAGAATGACGTGACCCGCCTGGAGACCGGTTTCGCCGGGTTCCTCGCGAAGCTGGTCGGCTCGAAGGAGGAACGGCTCACCCAGGAGAGGGCGGAGGCGGAAGCCGTACGTCAGCGGCTGGACGGCCAGCGCGCCCGGGTGTCCTCGCTCGAGGCCGACCTCGCGGCCATCGACGGTGAGCTGGCCCGGCTCGGCACGGTCCGCGACGAGTACGCGAGGCTGCTCGCCGAGAAGGAACGGCTGCTGATCGACTCGGGCGACCCGCGCGGCCGGGAGCTGGCAGACCTGGCGGAACGGCTCGGCGACCGGGCCGCCGACCTGCGCGAGCACGACGAAGCGCACAAGGCGGGGGTCGCCGCGGGGCGGGAACTCGCCTACGTGCTCGACCGGCTCGGCAGCGCGCGTGGAGCGTCGCAGTGGGACATGCTCGGCGGCGGCTACATGGCGGACGCGGTCGAACGCAGGCGGCTGGAGGAGGCGGACCAGGCGGCGTGGCAGGCGCAGCGGGCACTGGACGTCTTCTCCAGGGAACTGGCCGACATCGGGGTGGCCGCCAGTCCTCGGTTGCCCGAGGTCGACACGCGGTGGTTCGTGGACACCTTTTTCGACAACATCATCACCGACGTACTGAAGCACCAGCGGATCAACGGCACGCGCGACGCGGTGGCGGAGGTGGCGCAATGGGCCGGGGCGACGGTGGAGGCCATCGCCCGCCGGAGCGCCGAGCTGGCCGCCGAACGTACCGCCCTCCTGGCCCGCCGCGACGAACTGCTCGCCCCCTGACGGAAGTACCACCGGCCTCAACAGGGTCGACAAACCCCCCACACTGACGCACACTCCCCGGTGCCGGGGTGCCGGGGTGCCGGGGTGCCGGGGTGCCGGGGTGCCGGGGTGCCGGGGTGCCGGGGTGCCGGGGTGCCGGGGTGCCGGGGTGCCGGGGTGCCGG
>NZ_JBSGJX010000015.1:84363-131544 GCF_053605785.1 Nonomuraea sp. NPDC003754 | reverse complement strand
GGGTGGGAGTGGCTGAGGGGCTGAGGGCTCAGGTGGTGGGGAGGGTGCGGGCGACCTCGTGCGCTTCCTTCACCGCTGCCGGAATGTCCAGGACGGGGAAGATCGTGTGCCGGATCACCCGCTGCCCGTCCACCACCAGGATGAGCCGCTTGAGCCGTACCGTCTGCCCCGCCCTGAACGTCGGCAGCCGCAGGGCCGCCGCCAGCCGCGACTCGGTGTCCGACAGCAGCGGGAACGGGATCCCCTCCAGTTCC
Organism: Nonomuraea sp. NPDC003754; assembly: GCF_053605785.1. Classification (NCBI taxonomy): domain Bacteria; kingdom Bacillati; phylum Actinomycetota; class Actinomycetes; order Streptosporangiales; family Streptosporangiaceae; genus Nonomuraea; species Nonomuraea sp. NPDC003754. The sequence goes on along the minus strand of NZ_JBSGJX010000015.1, from coordinate 131,290 downwards.
GCGAAGACCGCCTGCTCGTCGGGACGCTGCGTGCTCACTCCCCGAATCGCGATCCCGTCGCCCGCGAACGCGGAGGCGTGGTCCCTGAACAGCCGGTTCTCCAGGGTGCAGCCCACCGCCCCCGGCACCTCGTTCCATGCGGGCGGCAGCGGCGACGGCACGCCGGTGGCCGGGTAGGTGAACAGCACCGTGGGACCGTCCACCAGCTCGACGGGGCCGGAGGCGCTCGGCAGTTCCACCGGCGCCGGGATCGTGGTCCCGGCCAGCGCCCGCACCCGCTGGGCCTCCGGGCTGCCGGGCGGTGCCACCCCGGTCAGCGTGCCGTCCCCGGCGAGCCAGCGGTCGCCCCAGTCCTGCAGGGAGATCAGCACCGGCGCCAGGGCCCATCCCACGTCGGTGAGCACGTACTCGTGCCGGACCGGCCCCGACTGGTACGGCCTGCGCTCCAGCACCCCGCGCTCGACCAGGTGCCGCAGCCGTTCGGTGAGGACCTTGCGGGAGATGCCCAGCTCGACCAGCAGTTCCTCGAAGCGCCGGCGCCCCCGCGCGGCCTCGCGCACGATCAGCAGGCTCCACCAGTCGCCGACCACGGACGCGGCCTGCGCGATCGAGCAGGGGATGTCCTGTCCGCGAAGGACTCGGTTCATGTCCTCACTGTACGCCTGGGCGAGTCTCTAAAGGAGACTGAGAATGCGCACCAGCGCGCTCTCCAGCGTGCCCGCCGGGTCGAGGTCGGGGCCGGCGCTGCGCCAGGCGACGTACCCGTCGGGGCGCACGAGGACCGCGCCGGCCTTGCCCACGCCGTACCGCTCCAGCCACTGTCCCTCGACGTCCAGCAGTTCGCCGCCGATGCGGTGCGGCGCCAGACGCACGCCGAGCTGGTCCCTGACGGCGCGGCCGGCGTCCACCCAGCTCTGCCCGTACGGCCCGGCGAGCAGCACGAACCCCGACCCGAACAGGTCGAGTGTCGAGATCGTGCGCCCGTCCCAGTCGAGGACGACGTGCGGGGCGCGACCGCCGGGCCGGCCCGTGGCGACGCGCGGGTCCTCCAGCAGCGAGCCGTCGTCGTCCGGCTCCGACAGGATCGCGGCGGAGTGGTACCGGCACCCGAGGATGGCGGCGAAGGGGTCCTCGAGCGGCTCGGGGTAGTCGACCTGCTCCGCCGGCGGCATGCGGAAGCCGAGGTTGGCCAGCTGGGCGTCGGCGACCAGCTCGCCGACCGGACGGCGTTCGGCGTCGTAGGAGTCGAGGAAGGCGGGATCGGCCTGGCCCGAGACGACCAGCCAGAGCCGCCAGGCGATGTCGCAGCCGTCCTGCAGCGCGGTGCTTCCGCCCTGCCCGCCGGTCGGCGGCATGGTGTGGGCGGCGTCGCCGGCCAGGAACACCCGTCCCACACGGTAGGTGTCGGCCAGGACGTGGCCGATGGCGAACGACGTGGTGTCCAGGACGGTGACGTCGAGGTCGGGCACGCCGACGCCGAGCCGTACCATCTCGACGTCGTCGAAGCCGGGCTCCTCGCCGTCGTAGTTGACGCCGAGCACGTGGGCGCCGACGCCGGTGCCGGTGATGAGCGCGCCGGTGAAGGCGGTGTTCTGCAGGAACCAGAGGGTGACCTCGCGCTCGTTGACCAGGGCGGTGAGGTCGGCGTCGAACATGATCGCGCGCATGTGGCCGAGCACCCCCTTGCCCGAGGTGGTGACGCCGAGTGCGGCCCTGATCGGGCTGCGGTAGCCGTCGGCGGCGATGACGTAGTCGGCCCGCACGGTCGTCTCGACGCCGTCGGCGCGGAGCAGGGCGGTCACGCCGTCCTCGTCCTGCTCGAGCGACACCAGTTCGGTGGAGAAGCGCAGGTCGGCGCCCAGTTCTTCGGCCTTGCGGCGCAGGATCCGCTCGACCTCGGCCTGGGGGGCGCCCAGGTCGGGCGCGGGCGACAGGTGCCGGGGGAAGGGCATGGTGCTGGTGTCGAGGATGATGTTGGCGTCGGGGTCGGTGAGACTGGCCGCGATCGCGATGCGCATGCTCTCGCCGATGCCTTGCCAGATACTTCGGAGCTCTTCCTCCAGGCCGGAAACGGGGCGCAGCAGCTCGACGGCGCGCGTGCTGACGCCGAACGCCTTGGGCTGGATCGAGGTGCTCGCGTGCCGCTCGACCAGCATGACGGGGACGCCGCGCCAGGCGAGCATGGTCGCGGCGCTGAGGCCCGCGTAGCCGCCGCCGACGATCAGTACGGGAACTCGCATCGTTCGCTCCTTCGAGACATATCGCGTATCGTCAAGATATGACGCGACTTCTCGATCGTCAAGATATATCTCGACTTGCTCGACTCGTCGGCTTCGGGTCAGGGTTCCGGCTCGGGGTTCGGTCCGTACGGCTCCCGCACGGGCGTCGCACCCCCTGAGCGGTCCTCGCCGCGGCAACGCCCCAAGTGGACTCAGTAGTCAGCGGGGGCCTCGCCACGCCCGTCACACCTTCGTGACGACGCGGCAGCGCCCAGCGCGGGTCCAGTCCGCCACCTGGGCTGCGCATCGCAGGCGCCCGAGAGCGGGCCACCTCGCTCGGAATGTCCGGCGTGCCTGCTCCGGCGCGGGTGGTGCGCGATCAGTCGCGCAGGTGCTGCTCCAGCCGTTCGACCTTGCTCGTCATGCCGTCGGAGACGCCCGGCCGGACGTCCGCCTTCAGCACCAGGCTGACCCGGGGAGCGACCTCGCCCACGGCCTCGACGGCCCGCTTCACCACGTCCATCACCTCGTCCCATTCGCCCTCGACGGTGGTGAACATGGCGTCGGTCCGGTTGGGGAGCCCGCTGTCGCGGACCACCTTGACCGCGCGCGCCACCGGCTCCGAGACTCCCTCGCCGACCCCGAGCGGCGTGATGGAGAATGCAACGATCATGACTCGATCCTAGCCGCGAGAAACCACCAGCCACCGAGCCGGCTCGCGCTTCGCGCGCGCACCAGCCAGACCGATCGGCTCGGGCTGCGCTTCCGTATCGGGTGCTTGATCGGTTCGGGCTGCGCTCGCGCGCCGGGTGACCGATCGGCTCGGGCCGCTTGTCCACCGGGTGACCGATCGGCTCGGGCCGCGTTCGGGCGCCGGGCTGCCGGGTGACCGATCGGCTCGGGCCGCGTTCGGGCGCCGGCCTGCCGGGCGGCCCCGCGCTGCTCTTGCCTGCCGGGCTGCCGGCTTGCTGCGCTTTCCTCGCCCGGCTGCCGGTCGGTTCGCGGTGCGCGACGTTTCCGGTTTACTCAGGCGGTTACGTTGGCGGGCTGTCCGCCGGGCCGGCGCGTCGGCGTCGCGGTCCCGTGGGAGCCGCGTCCCCGGCCGCGCATGCCGGAGGATCGCCCTTCCCGGGGAAGGGCCGTGGGTGGGAGCGGTGGCTCCCACCCCTGAGCCTCAGTGGTCGTGACCTTCGTGGTCATCCTCGTCCTCGTCGCTGGGCCCCTCGGAGGGCTCAACGCCCAGAACGGCCTCGCGCGGCTCGACCTCCTGGATGTGGTCGATCAGCGACAGGACATGGTCGGGCTCGATAAGCCACTGCAGCGCGGTCGCGCCCGTCTCGTCGGAGCTGACCAGCTCCGCCTGCTCCTTGCGCTCGTCCTCGTCGAGGTCGGCGTCAGGGTGCCGGATCTCGGCGAGGGCGGCCGCCTGCAGGGCGGCGACGTCCAGCACCTCGACGGTCAGCTCGACCGTGAGGCGGAGGAACTTTTCTTCATCACTCATGGCAGAAGAGCCTAGGGCAGCTTCCACTCCACGGGCGTCGCGCCTTGCTGGACGAGCAGCTCATTGGCCCGGCTGAAGGGGCGCGAGCCGAAGAAACCGCTGCGGGCCGACAGGGGCGACGGGTGGGCGGACTCGATGCGCGGCACCTGTCCGAGCATGGGCGCGAGGTTGCGGGCGTCGCGGCCCCACAGGATCGCCACCATCGGCTTGTCACGCGCGACCAGTGCGTGGATGGCCTGCTCGGTCACCTCTTCCCAACCCTTGCCGCGGTGGGAGGCCGGCTTGCCCGGCATGACGGTCAACACCCTGTTGAGCAGCAGGACGCCCTGCTCGGCCCATGGGGTCAGGTCACCGTTGGACGGCATCGGCAGGCCGAGGTCGGTCTCCATCTCCTTGTAGATGTTGCGCAGGCTGCCGGGCAGCGGGCGCACGTCGGGGGCCACGGAGAAGGACAGCCCCACGGGGTGCCCTGGCGTGGGGTAGGGGTCCTGGCCCACGATCAGCACCTTGACCTCGTCGAAGGGCTGGTTGAAGGCTCGCAGGACGTGGGAACCGGAGGGAAGGTACTGCCTGCCCTCGGCGATCTCGTTGCGGAGGAAATCTCCCATGTCCGAGATGCGCTGGGCGACGGGCTCGAGAGCGCTGGCCCATCCAGGTTCGACTACTTCGTGTAGGGGACGACCGACCATGGACATGCACCCTACCGATCAGCTCCGACAAACCGCAGGCCGTACCGAAAAGATCACAAAGCGGGCTTGCCCGGTGTGTACAGCCAGGTATCGAACAGGGTGTCGAGCTGCTTGCCGGAGATTCGTTCCGCCAGGGCGACGAAGTCGGCGGTGGTGGCGTTGCCGTACTTGTGGTCGGTGACCCAGGTGCGCAGGATCCTGAAGAACGTCTGGTCGCCGACCGCCTTGCGCAGGACCTGGAGGGTCATCGCGCCGCGTACGTAGACGGCGTTGTGGAAGAGGTGCTTGGGGCCGCCGGGGTCGGCGGGCGGAATCTTCCAGAACGGGTCCTCGGCGGGCTTGGCGTAGGCGTCGGCGAAGGCGGACGACAGGCGGACGGTGCCGAGCCTGTCGGCCCACATCCATTCGGCGTAGGTGGCGAAGCCCTCGTTGAGCCAGATGTCCTTCCAACGGGTGGGGGTGACGGCGTCGCCGAACCACTGGTGGGCCAGCTCGTGCGAGAGCAGGACGTCGTCGGGGACGTTCGGGTAGACCGGCCTGGTCTGCGCCTCCAGCGCGTAGCCGACGGTGGGGACGTTGTCGGCGATGGCGCCGGTGGTGGAGAACGGGTAGGGGCCGAACATCCGGCTGAAATAGGCGAGCAGGGGGCCGTGCCGTTGGGCCAGGCGCTTGCCGGCGTTCCCGAGCGCGGGATCGACGGCCACGATCGTGCGCAGGCCGTTCACCTTGGTGTCGGTGATGGTGAAGGCGCCGATGGTGACGGTCGCCAGGTAGCCGGCCATGGGCTCCTTGGCGGACCAGACGTAGGTCGTCTTGCCCATCGCGGCGTTCTTGGAGACCAGTTCGCCGTTGGCCACCGCGACGCGGTCGTTCGGCACGGTCACCCTGAACCGGTAGCCGGCCTTGTCGGTCATGTGGTGGTTGCCGGGGTACCAGCTCATGGCCCCCTGGGGCTGGTTGGCGTTGAACACGCCGTCCGGGGTGCGCACCCAGCCTTCCTTGGAGCCGTCGGGGTCGACGACGTAGGTGGGCCGGCCGTTGTAGGTCACCGCGACGGTGAACGCCTTCCCCTTGGCGATGCCGGCGGCCGGCGTGACGACCACCTCGTCGTTCCTGCGGGTGAACCGCGCGGCCGTCCCGTCGACGGTGACGGAGGAGACGGTCATGGTCCTGACCAGGTCGAGGTTGAACCGGCTGAGGGCCTGGGTGCTGCGCGCGCCGATCGTCGCCGTGCCCTGCAGGACGCGGGTGCGGGGGTCGTAGTCGAGCGCCAGGTCGTAGTGGCGGGCGTCGTAGCCGCCGTTGCCCTGCGCCGGGAAGTACGGGTCGCCCGCGCCCGGGGCGCCGGGGGAGTCGGCCACGGCGGAGGCGTGCGGAAGGGCGATGACGGTGAAGGCGGCCAGGGCGAGAAGACGCTTCATAGAGCGATTCTCGCGCACACCCACCGCCCGCTCGGAGCGCATGCCCGCCGCCCGCCGCCCCGCTGGGAGCGGCGCGCCTCTGTTCCAGGCGGAAGCCAGGCGCCCATTCCGGGCGGAAGCCAGGGGCCCATTCCGGGCGGATGTCAGAAGGCGCCCCCGTTCCGGGAGCGCGTCGCCAACCCCGGCAGCGCCCGCCCGCAGCGCGCGCCGCCCTCCCGGAGCACGCGGGCCGAGCGCTGCCAGGAGCGCGCGGGGCCGGAGGCCGCCCGCGGGTGGCGAGCGGCGCCGGCCGAGTGATCCACGGGCGCCCGCCGCCCCGAGCCAGGCGGGCGCCCGTGGATCAGTGCAGGTGGCTCACTTCACCGAGCCGGCCATCATGCCCTGCACGAAGTACCGCTGGAAGGCGAAGAACAGCACCAGCGGGATGATCAGCGACAGGAACGCGCCCGGCGCGATGATGTCGACGTTGGTGCCGAACTGCCGCATCTGCGACTGCAGCGCCTTGGTCATCGGCTGGGACGCGGTGTCCGCGAAGACCAGGGCGATGAGCAGGTCGTTCCACACCCACAGGAACTGGAAGATCCCCAGCGAGGCGATCGCGGGCTTGCCCAGGGGGAACACCACGGTCGAGAAGATCTTCCACTCCGACGCGCCGTCCATCCTGGCCGCCTCCAGAAGCGAGGAGGGGATGCCGACGAAGAAGTTGCGGAGCAGGAAGATCGCGAACGGCAGTCCGAACGCGACGTGGAACAGCACCACGCCGGGGATCGTGCCGAAGATGCCGACCTGGCCGTAGAGGGTGGCGATCGGGATCAGCGCGATCTGGATGGGCACGATCAGCAGGCCGACGACGACCAGGAAGAGCGTGTCGCGGCCGGGGAACTCGATCCAGGCGAAGGCGTAGGCCGCCATCGCCGCGATGCCGATCACCAGCACCGTGGTCGGCACGGTGATCAGCACCGTGTTCCAGAAGGAGGCGGTGAAGCCGCTGGCCAGCAGGTTGGTGTAGCTGCTGATCGTCAGCTCCGCCGGCTTGGTGAAGATCGTCCACCAGCCCTCGGAGTTGTTCACCGTCTCGTCGCGCAGCGACACCACCAGCAGGCCGAGGGTCGGGACCAGCCAGAACAGCCCGATGAGGATCATCACGACCTGGACCGCGCCGCTGCCGAGGCGGTCGACGAGCCTGCCGATGGGGCCTCGCCGTACGGCTCCCGCGTGAACGTGAGCCATCACTGCTCCCTCCTGAACCGGCGGATGTTCATGATCATGAACGGCAGGACCAGGATGAGCAGGAAGATCGCGAGTGCGCTGCCCAGCCCCTGGTTGTTGCCGCCGCCGAAGGAGACTCGCCACATCTCCAGCGCGATCACGTTCGCGTTCGGCTGCACCGATCCCGGCGCGATGATGAAGACCAGGTCGAAGACCTTCAAGGTATTGATGATCATCGTGACGAACACGACGAGAAGCACGGGCGACAGCAGCGGCACGGTGATCTTCCTGAAGACCTGCCACTCGGTCGCGCCGTCGATGCGGGCCGCCTCCAGCGCGTCACGCGGGATGCCCGCCAGGCCCGCGGCGATCAGCACCATCGCGAAGCCCGCCCACACCCAGACGAACGCGCCGATGATGGCGGGCGTGATCAGGGTCGGGCCGAGCCAGGTCAGGCCGTTGAACGGCGCCTCGAAGTTCGACTGCGGCAGCCGTACGGTGTAGGAGCCGGGTGCCAGGCCCGCGAAGGTGAAGGTGCCGTCGGGTCCGGTGGTGGCGGTGGCCGCGACGGAGTCGCCGCTGACCGCCTCCACGGTCACCCCTGGCAGGCCCTTCTCGCTGCCGTCGACCTGGCCGGCCTTGCCGCCGCCGCCGGGCGTGAAGTCCAGCCAGACGGTGCCGCTCAGCCCCTGTCCCGAGGCCGCCGCGGCGGGCTCGGCGTCGGCGGGCACCGCCTCCGGCTTGAGCCCGACCAGCGGGATCAGCACCGGCTGGCCCGCCTGGGCGGGCTGCTTGGTGACGACGGCGCCGTCCTGCTCGGCCACGGGCGAGGCGTCGTTCTCCCTCGGTCGCGCTCCCTCCAGGCCGCCCCCGCTGGAGAACACGCTCGAGACCGTCGACATGAGCGCGTTGGCCACGCCGCGGTCCGGGTCCTCCTCGTAGACCAGGCGGAAGATGACGCCGGCGGCCATCAGCGAGACGGCCATCGGCATGAACACGATGAGCTTGAAGGCGGTGGCCCACTTGATGCGCTCGGTGAGGACGGCGAAGATCAGGCCCAGGGTGGTGACCACGATCGGGCCCACCACCACCCAGATCAGGTTGTTCCTGATCGTGGTGAGCGTGCCGGAGTCGGTGAAGATGGTGCCGAAGTTCTGCAGCCCGACGAACTGGGTGCCGGTGGCGTCGTAGAGGCTGCGGAAGATCGAGTAGACGATCGGGTAGATGACCCAGATGCCCAGCAGGAGCATCGCGGGAAGGACGAAGAACCAGGCCACGATGGCCGAGGGGCCCAGCTTGCCGCGGCCGGGCTTGGCGGCGGCAGGGCGGCTGCTCGTCTCGGTGGCGGTGGCGGCGCGTGCGGTCGCGCCGGCGCCGGCGGGATCGGGGTTCTCGGTGGGGGAGGTGCCCGACTCCGTCTGGGGGGTGGGTTCTGGCCCGGGGGTGGACCCGCGCGACGTGGTGTCGCGCGGGCCGGTCGGGCCGTTCAACCGGTCGGTCACGGCCTCGCCCCTTTACTTCCAGGCCTTGGCGGCCTCGGTCTCAAGGGCCTTGGCGGCGGCCTTGGCGTCCGCGGGGTTGCGCAGGAAGTCCTGAAGGACCTTCCACTCGCCCTTGCCGTCGGTGCCGCCGAAGGCGCTCGGCGCGAGGTCGGACATGTCGTACCGGACGCTCTCACCGGCGGAGATGATCGTCTGCGCCAGCTGCTTGGTCATGTCGCTCGGGTAGTTGTCGGGGGACACGTTGCGGTTCGGCGACAGGTAGCCGGGCAGCTTGGCCCACACCTCGCCGCCCTCCTTGGAGGCCAGGAACTCCAGCAGCGCCATGGCGCCGGGGGAGTCCTTCAGCGCGACCGCGATGTCACCGCCGAGCACGACCGGCGCGGTGTCGCCGACCTTCGGGAAGGGGAACACCTTGGCCGTCTCGCCGATCTTGGCGCCGGACTGCGTGGCGGAGGCGGCCACGAAGTCGGCCTCGATGACCATCGCGCCCTTGTCCTGGCCGTACACCTGGGTCACGCAGGTCGGGAAGTCGGTCTGGAGGGCGCCGCTGTTGCCGCCGACCATGTACTCCTTCTTGCCGAAGATCTGCGCCATCTTCTCCAGCGCGGTCACGACGGAGGCGTCGGTCCACGGGATCTCGTGCTTGGCGAGCTGGTCGTACTTCTCCGGGCCCGCGCTCGACAGGTAGACGTTCTCGAACAGGTCGGTGAGGGTCCAGCCGGAGGCGCCGCACAGCGAGAACGGCGGGGTGCCGGAGTCGGCGATGGCCTGGGCGGTCTTCATCAGCTCGTCCCAGGTGGTCGGAGCCTGCACGCCGGCGTCGGTGAACGCGGCGTCGCGGTACCAGACGATCGACTTGTGCGCGGCCTTGACGAGCACGCCGTACACCTGGCCGTCGGCGGAGCCGAGCTCCTTCCAGTACGGGGTGTAGTTGTCGTCGATCTGCTTCTGGACCTCGGCGCTGAGGGGCTTGAGCGCCTTCTGGTCGGCGTACTGCTTCACCAGGCCGGGCTGCGGGAGGATCGCGATGTCCGGCGGGCTGCCGCCCTGGATGCGGGGGCCGAGGTAGGCGCCGGTGTCCTCACCGGTGGAGGCGTAGGTGACCTTGGCGCCGGTCTTGTCCTGGAAGGCCTTCAGCACGGTCTCGAAGTTCGTCTGCTCCTCGCCCGTCCACTTGGCGGCGACCTCGATGGTCACCCCCTCGAGGGGCTTGGCACCGGCGGCCGGGGCGGAGCTGGCCGCGCCGGTCTGCTGGGGGGTGGTCGTTGGGGCGTTGCCGCAGGCGGCGATGGCTACCGCGAGCCCCGCCAGAACAACTGCTTTGCGCATGATGCCTGACCTCGAATCACTGGGTTGCGATGATCTCGGCTAGCTCTGCCTTCATGGAGGCCGCCACGTCATCGGTTGATTGGTCGTACGGCGGGCTGAGCGCCTTGGAGACCGCGCTGGCGATCACCAGGCTCAGCTGGTCGTAGTTCGCGCTGACCGGTCGCGGCTTGGCCGCGAGGATGCTCTCCTTCAGCACGGGCAGATAGGGGAAGCGCTTGATCAGCGAAGGATCGTCATAGAGCTCGGCCCACACCGGAGGGAAGGAACCCTCGGTCAGGACGCGCCGCTCGTTCTCCAGACTGGTGAAGTACTTGATGAACTCCTGCGCGGTGTTCTGCCGCTTGGAGTAGGCGCTGATGGCCAGGTTGGCGCCGCCCAGCGAGCTCGATCCCGGTCCGTCGGGTCCGGGGAGCCTGGTCACCGCGAACTTGCCGGCCACCTTGGACTGGGTGGCGGGCCCGTACGCGTGGGGCCAGTTGCGGGCGAAGACCAGCTGGCCGTTCTGGAAGGCCAGCCTGGACTCCTCCTCCTTGTAGTTCAGCGCCTGCGGAGGTATCCATCCCTCGCGCAGGCCCTGGGTGAAGAAGTCGAGCGCCTGCTTCGCCTTGGCCTGGTCCAGGTCGGGCAGCGTCCCGCCCGCCGACTGGACCGCTTCGGCGAAGTTGACCGTCAGTCCCTCATAGGCGGCCAGCTGTCCCGCGTAGCCGCCGATGTCGTGTTTCTTGGTGATCGCAAGGGCCTGGGCGCGAAGCGCGGCCCAGGTCGTGGGCGGCTTCTTGACCAGGTCCTTGCGGTAGTAGAGCAGCCCTGCGTTGCTCGTGTACGGCACCGCCCAGAGCTTGCCCCGGTAGACCGCGGTGTCCACGACGGGCGGCAGGAACCTGTCGAGCGGGAACTGCCCGCGCTCCAGGGGGATGATCCAGCCGTTGTCGGCGAACTCCGCCGTCCACACCACATCGAGTCCGAGCACGTCGTAGCGGTCGCTCCTGGCCTGCAGGTTGGCGACCAGCTGCGCGCGCTGCTCGTCGGCCGCTTCCGGCAGTTCGAGCAGCGTCACCTTCTGTGCCGGGTGCGCCTTGTTCCAGCGGTCCAGCAGGGGCTGCAGGTAGCCGGTGGTGTCGCGCCCGGTGGCGAAGGTGATCGGACCGTTGGGGTCCTCCCCGCCCTCTTCCGTTACCGACGCGCATCCGGCCACCAGGAGCGCGATCAGCATCACGGACATGGGGCGGAACACGTATGACCTCCACATTCCGACCGGATTACATTCGTGTTAGGTAGATGCATTCATGTTATGCACAGCGCTAATCTGAACGTCAACGGATATGTCCGTAACGAGCGCGTAACGAGGAGGTGGGGCGTGCGGTTGCACCTGCTGGCGCTCCTCGCGAAGGAACCCGCCCACGGGTACGAGCTCAAGCAGGCTCTGGAGCAGACGTTCGGCACGGCCTACCCCTCACCCAACATCGGCCAGATATACGTGACGCTCGGCCGTCTGGAGAAGGACGGCCTGGTCAGAGCCGTTGACGTGGAGCAGTCCAACCGGCCGAACAAGAAGGTCTACTACCTGACCGCCAAGGGCCGCGACGTGCTCACCGACTGGGTGGACGAGCCGACGGAGGGCCCGAGGGTGCGCGACGAGTTCTTCATGAAGCTCGTGCTCGCGCCCCTGACCGGCATCGCCGACCGGATGGCGTTGATCAACCGCCAGCGCCGCCACTACCTTGCGCTGATGCGCGATCTCAACGAACTCGCCGAGCGGACCGATCCGGGGAATCAGGTCGCGCTCCTGCTGATCGAGGGCGCCATGCTGCACCTGCAGGCCGACCTCGACTGGCTCGAACGCTGCCAGGAGGACCTGACGTGACCGTGCTCAAGACCGTCAACCTGGTGAAGATCTACCAGAACAACCACGTGCCCGTGCCCGCCGTACGAGGGGTGGACCTGCAGGTCGACGAGGGCGAGTTCGTCGCCATCATGGGTCCTTCGGGCTCCGGCAAGTCGACGCTCGTGCACATGCTCGGCGGGCTCGACTCCCGCACCAGCGGCGAAATCTGGCTGGACGGCAAGCGCGCCGACACCCTCTCGGAGAGCGCCTGGGCGCTGCTGCGGCGGGAGAAGATCGGCTTCGTCTTCCAGTTCTTCAACCTGGTCGCCAGCATGACCGTCGCCGACAACGTCGAGCTGCCCGCCCTGCTGGCGGGGGCCTCGCCGAAGGAGGCGCGCGAGCGCAGGGAGTACCTCCTCGACGCGCTCGGCCTCACCGAGCGGGTCGAGGCCGCCCCTGCCCAGCTGTCGGGTGGCGAGCAGCAGCGGGTGGCGCTGGCCCGCGCCCTGTCCAACAAACCCAGCCTGCTGCTGGCCGACGAGCCCACCGGCAACCTCGACAGCCGCAACACCCGAGACGTGCTGCGCCTGCTCAGCGAGGTGCACCGCGAAGGGCAGACGATCGTCCTGGTCACCCACGACGCCAGGGTGGCCAGCCTGGCCGACAGGGTCGTCTCGCTGCTCGACGGCCAGATCGTCGACGACGGCAAGATCGTCCGCAGGCGGCCCGGCAGGGGCGGCGCCGGAGAGGTCATCGACCTGCGATGAGAGCCGGCCTCCGATGGATCAGGGCCGACCTGCGCGCCAGGCGCGGACAGGCCCTCCTCACCGTGCTGACGATCGCCGGGATCGTGGCCGCGCTGATCACCGCGGCCACGCTGCTCGAGGACGGCACCAACCCGTGGCGCGGCCTGTTCGCCGAGACCAACGGCGCCCACCTGTGGATCCACACCAAGGACCGGCCGCAGGTCGTCGCGCTCAGGCAGATCGACGGGGTGGAGCAGGCGACCGGGCCGTACCGCTCGGCGCCTGTGACCGTGCTCCAGGAGCGCAGGAAGGCCCCGGCCGCGCTGCGCGCCATGCCGGTCGCCGCCCCCGAGGTGGCCAGGCCGGTGGTCGCCGAGGGTGCCTGGCTCGACCGCGCCCAGCCCGACAGCGTGGTCGTCGAGCGTTCCTTCGCCAGGGCGCTCGGGCTGCGCCTGGGCAGCGCGGTCACCGTGACCGCGCTCAGCGGCGCCCGCCACGTGCTGTACGTGCGGGGCATCGCCGACTCGGCCGACCAGGGGTTCTATCCCGAGTGGACGCCCGGCCTGATCTGGGTCCTGCCCGAGAAGCTCGACCGGGTCGAGCCTGAGCTCGGCCGCAGCGAGTGGGTGACGGGCCTGCGCCTCGAGGACCCCGAGGCCACCCAGTTCGTCTCCCAGCGCGTCGTGGTGATGCTGGACGAGGAGGTCCAGCGCGTCTACACCTGGCGCGAGGTGCGCGCCGCCATGGAGCTGGACAACCGGCTGCTCGGCACGCTGCTGGCGCTGTTCGGCATCGTCGGCCTGGTGGCCGCCGTGCTGGCGCTGGCCAACGCGGCCGGCGGGCGCGTGCTGTCGCAGCTGCGCGACCTGGCGACGCTGAAGTCCATGGGCTTCACCAGGGGCCAGGTGGCGGGTCTGCTGCTGGTCGAGCACGGCGCGCTCGGCCTGCTCGGCATCGCGCTGGGCGTGCCGCCCGGCTGGCTGGTGACCTGGCTGGTGCTCGACACGACCTCCGTCGCGCTCGTGCCGCTGCTGGCCATCACCGCGGGCACCGCGCTGGTCGTGCTGGTGGCCGTCGGCGTGCCCGCCTGGCGCGGCAGCCGTACGCCGCCCCTGCCCGCCGCGCCCGCGGCGCCGCCCCGTGGCCGCCTGTCGCGCCTGGCCAGGCTGGCCCTCCTGGTACGGCTGCCGCCCGCGCTCGTGCTGGGCGCCCGCGACGCCTTCTCCAGGCGGGTGCCCGCCTTCCTGACGGCGTTCGGCCTGGCCGTGCCGATGATGATGATCACCATCGGGCTCGGCGTCTGGGCCACGCTCGACGGCTTCCTCGCCCACCCCGAGCAGGTCGGCCAGCACGCCCGGCTCCTGGTGCGCCCGGACAAGCTGACCCCCGAGCAGGCCAAGGCCCTGTCCGAGCGGGATCCGGCCGTCCTGCAGGTCTATCCGGGGGCCGAGGTCGACGCGCTGGTGCCCGGCGAGGCCCGCTCGATCAGGGTGCGCGCGATCGGCGGTTCGGCCTCGCCGTACCCCTTCCCGGTGGTCGAGGGGCGCATGTACGCCGACAGGGGTGAGGCGGTCGCCGGACAGGGCCTGCTCGACCTGCTGCGGGTGAAGATCGGCGACCGGGTGTGGCTGTCGGTCGGCGGCACCCCGCTGATCGTGCGGATCGTCGGCAGGACCGTGGAGCCCGACCTCGACGGCCAGGTGCTCTCGCTCGGCGTGGACAGCCTCGCGGCCAAGGACGTGGTGCCGCCGGAGTTCTGGGGCCTGGCGCTGAAACCGGGCGCCGACCCCGCCGAGGTGCGCGACCGGCTCCTGGCGGCCTCGGGCGAGGGGCTGGAGATCCAGCGCGTGGTCAACCCCGCCGAACGCCTGGCGGTCATCCGCGTCGTCATCGTCGCGCTCGTCGCCGTGCTCGCGCTGATCGGCCTGGCCAACCTGTTGACGGCCAGCGCGCTCGGGCTGCGCGACCACGCCTACGACCTCGCGGTGCTGAAGGCGATGGGGCTCACCCCGCGCCAGGTCATGGCCACGCTGGTCATGGGCACGGGGGTGCTGGTGGTGCTCGGCGTCGTCGCCGGCACCGCGGCGGGCTCGTTCGTCGTGCAGGGCCTGATCGATCTGCAGGGCCACACCAGCGGCGTCGGGGCGGGCATCGCCCGTCCGCCCTCGCCCCTCGTGCTGGCCGTGGCGGTGCTGGTGGCCATCGGGGCGGCGCTGGCCGTCGCCCTCATCCCCGCCCGCAGGGCCGCCCGCGCGCAGGTGCCGATCACCGCCAGGTAGCCGCAGGGGTGCCTGTCGCCGTTGACAGGCACCCGCGAGAGCGCGCCCCGGAGGGCGCGCTCAGCCGGCCTTGAGCGCGAACCAGTAGAAGCCGTGCCCCGGCAGGGTCAGCATGTACGGCGACTCGCCGATCCTGGGGAAGCGGACGCCGCCCCTGGCCTCGACGGGCACCATGCCCTCGAAGCGCCGCAGGTCGAGCTCGACGGGCTGCGGGAACTTCGACAGGTTGTTCACGCACAGCATCAGGTCGTCGCCCTCCTCACGCACGAACGTGAGGACGGCCGGGTTCGACGACCACATCTCGGTGTAGGCGCCGGTGCCGAAGACCGGGTGCTGGCGGCGGATGTGCAGCATCTTCCTGGTGAAGTGCAGCAGCGAGGCCTCGGTCTTCTGCTGCGCCTCCACGTTGACCGCCTGGAAGCCGAAGATCGGGTCCATGACCGCGGGCAGGTAGAGCCGGCCGGGGTCGGCCGTCGAGAAGCCCGCGTTTCGGTCGGGGCTCCACTGCATCGGCGTGCGGACCGAGTCGCGGTCCTCCAGCCAGATGTTGTCGCCCATGCCGATCTCGTCGCCGTAGTACATCACCGGCGAGCCGGGCAGGCTCAGCAGCAGCGCCGTGAACAGCTCGATCAGGTCGCGGTTGTTGTCGAGCAGCGGGGCCAGACGCCGCCTGATGCCCAGGTAGGCCCGCATGCGCGGGTCCTTGGCGTACTCGGCGTGCATGTAGTCGCGCTCTTCCTCGGTCACCGTCTCGAGCGTCAGCTCGTCGTGGTTGCGGAGGAAGATGCCCCACTGGGCGTTATCGGGAAGCTTGGGGGTGCGCGACATGATCTCCGAGATCGGCTCGCGCGTCTCCTTCTTCACCGCCATGTAGATGCGCGGCATCAGCGGGAAGTGGAAGGCCATGTGGCACTCGTCGCCGCCCGTCGTCGGGTCGCCGAAGTACTCGACCACGTCCTCGGGCCAGCCGTTCGCCTCGGCCAGCAGCACCCTGTCGGGGTAGAGGCGGTCCACCTCCGCGCGCACCTTCCTCAGGTACGCGTGGGTCTCGGGCAGCCCGCTGCAGCTGGTGCCCTCCCTCTCGAACAGGTACGGCACGGCGTCCAGCCGGAACCCGTCGATGCCCAGGTCCAGCCAGAACCGCAGGACCTCCAGCATCGCCTCCTGGACGGCCGGGTTGTCGTAGTTGAGGTCGGGCTGGTGGTGGAAGAAGCGGTGCCAGTAGTACTGCTTGCGCACCGGGTCGTAGGTCCAGTTGGACTCCTCCGCGCCGATGAAGATGATCGGCGCGTCGGGGTAACCGGTCGGCTCGTCCGCCCACACGTAGAAGTCGCCGTAGGGCCCCTCGGGGTCGTGGCGCGAGGCCTGAAACCAGGGGTGCTGGTCGCTGGTGTGGTTCATCACCAGGTCGGTGATGATGCGGATCCCGCGCGCGTGCGCCGACTCGATGAGCTGGACGAAGTCTCCGAGATCACCGAAGTCCGGGAGGATCTTCCCGTAGTCGGAGATGTCGTAGCCGCCATCGCGCAGCGGCGACTCGTACAGCGGCAACAGCCACAGGCAGTCGACGCCGAGCCACTGGAGGTAGTCGAGTTTCTCGATGAGACCGCGCAGGTCTCCGGTCCCGTCGCCGTTGGAGTCCTTGAACCCCCGGACGAGCACCTCGTAGAACACCGCCCGCTTGTACCAGCGTGGATCGGCCGAGACGAAGGCCTCGGAGACCGATGGGTTGTTCATATGACGCTCACAGAAGGAGATGTGGGCAGGACGAAGTCACCGGTTTCCCCGGCGTGTTGTGTGGTGACCGCGTCGCATGGAGTCGTCATCCCTGCGATCTCCATGCCCGGCCGAGACCAGATTTGTGATCTGATGCCCCGGTTCTTGCGACGCTCTCGGGCCGAACACTACCAGCCCCATGGCCCTCCGGAACCCGCTTCTTTGTAGCGGTCGTAATACCCACGAGATCCGTATGTAACCGCTCTGTAACCCTGCGTTCTCCCGGGGGATGCCCGCAGGTCAGAAGGGTGGCGTCAGCTCGGCGAGGTCGCTCTCGTAGTCCGTCAGCCAGGCGCCGAAGAGCACCAGGCCACGCACCCAGAACCGGTCGTTCCACCCGGTGAACCGGGTCAGCGCGTCCGGCCCCGAGGCGATCACCTCGTGCAGCGTGTCCGAAAACAGGCTCGGCACCTTTTCGGTCACCTTCACCAGCATCCGGTGCGAGTAGTCGCGGGCCGGGGCCGCGGTCGAGCGCAGCGGCACCCGCTGGAGCGGCTGCTTGACCACGTTCGTCGACGGCAGCGCGGCCACCCTCGGGTTGGCCGCGTGCAGCAGCTCCCGGTAGAAGCGGCCCTTGTCCTTGCGGGCCACCCCGACCGACAGGGCGGCGTCGAAGAAGTCGGGGTGGATGAACGGCGCCGCGAAGCCGGCCTCAGGGCCGACCAGGTTGACCGCCGAGCGGGCGATGCCGCGCACGGTACGGGTGTGCAGCACCGACAGCGGCAGCTCGGCCCGGTGCCCGTGGAGCATCGAGGTGGCGGCGGCGAACTGCTCACGCACGACGTCGCCGATCCACGCCTCGGCCGCGGGCGACAGGAAGGGCACCGAGGGCGCGCCGAGCGACAGCGAGCCGAGCACGGCCGCCGAGCGCTCGGCCTGCGTCCTGGCCTCCAGCGCCGCGCCGCTGACCATGAAGTTCTTCAGCAGCGGGCCGCCGGCCAGGCCGTCGACGAGCACGCGGCCCGCGCCGTGCACCTGCTTGGCGAAGGGTGCGTACCAGGCGTGGTGCGGGGTCATGAACTCCAGCCGCCGCGCCACCTCGAGCGCGTCGCGCGGATAGGCGGCGGCCTCCTGGGTGATGACGCGGTGCCGTACCCCCAGCTCGCGGGTGATGGCGCGGGCGAAGGCGATGTCGGTGTCGGTGCCGTCGTCGGGGCTGGTCGTCCACGACTCCACGTCGGCGCCGCGCGCCACCGCGACCGAGCACAGCAGCCGCGAGTCGTAGCCGCCGCTGACCGGCACCAGCAGCGGGCGCCCCTCGTAGTCGTCGTAGACCCCGTGCAGGATCTCCAGCAGCTCACCGGCGCCGCGCCAGGCCTCGTACGGCTCCTGCCGCAGCCAGCGCGGCAGCCGCCGCTCGGTCGAGAGCCTGCCGTGGGCGTGGACCAGCGCGCTGGAGCCCGGCAGGCGGCTGATCCCCCGGTACGGCGTGGCGTCGCCGAGCGGGAACGTCACCTGGATGATCGACGCCCACGCCGCCCAGTCGATGTCGACGGGCACCAGCTCCAGCAGCGGCTTCAGCAGCGAGGAGAAGTAGACCGCCTCGCCCACGCGCACGTAGTAGACGTCGACCAGGCCGAGCGCCCCCGCGTGCAGCACCGTGCGGGCGCCGTCGCCGATCAGGCCGGGCGTCTCGTAGGTCTCGGCGACCGTGATCCAGTCGGCGGGCGCCGCGGGCCTGCGCTCGCCCCACGCGAACGCGAACGTGCCGTCGGCGCGGTGGTAGGGCGGCAGCGGCTGGGAGCTGTAGAGCGCCGCCTCGGCCGTCTGGAGGGCGGGCCTGACCTTGGGCCCCGACCCCGCGAGCTTGTCGAGCAGGCCCGCATCGAGCCGGCCGAGGGCGCCGCACACGTACGGCCTCACATTGAACGCCGGCCACTGCACGCGATCTCACTCCTCAACGCCGATTCCAAGCGAAAGAGTATCCTTTGCCGGGCCGAGAGACGGAGGGCCTGTGACTACTGAGCTGGAGAGCACGCGACGCGCGCTGCGTGACGCCATCGCCGAGGCGGAGCGCGCGGCGGAGCTGGCCAGGCTGCTGGACGCCGCCCAGGCCAGGCTCGCCGCGGCCGAGCGGGCCACCGAGGAGCTCAAGACGATGGGCGAGCGCCTCGCCGAGGCCGAGAGCGAGCTGGAGCGCGAGCGCGCCGCGGCCGAGAAGCTGCGCAAGGAGCTGGCCGAGCAGCGCTACCAGGCCGAGGTCGCCCAGTGGAAGCTGTCCTCCATCAAGGTCGCCCGGTGGAACCGCATCGGTGACGCGATCAAGACGGGCAAGCGCAACCCGGTCCGCCTCGCCAAGGGGCTGAAGGGCGCGACCAGGCCGGTCAAGCGTCCCGTGGCGCCCAAGCGCAAGCCTCTGGCCGTCAGCGCGCCGAAGGACGAGCGTCCCGGAGCCGCCTTCCAGGCCACCAGCACCACCAGGACGGTCGAGGGCACCTCGGTGCGGCTCAAGCCGTTCCGGATCCCGACGGGCCCCAACACGCGCCCGCACCTGACCGCCGCCGTGATCGCCGACCCGCACGCCGAGGCGCTGCTGCGCTACGAGTGGCGGCAGACCACGGGCTTCACGCCCCGCGACTTCGCCCGCGTCCTGGCGGCCGAGGTGCCGCACCTGCTGGTCGTCGAGTCGGTCACGGAGGGGCCGTGGGCCGAGGAGGTCACCGGCGAGCCGGGTGAAGGGCTGCGCGAGCTGCTGGCCTGGTGCGCCGAGCGCGGCATCCGCACCGTCTTCTGGCACACGCAGGGCACCGTCGCCGACTACGCCGCCGCCGCCGAGCTGTTCGACCACCGTTTCACGACCGACCTGGCCGCCGGCTGGCCCCGCCTGCCGTTCGCGGTCCAGCCGCGCGTCCACAACCCGCTGCCGCTGTCCGGCGGGCGCTACGGCCGGGTGCTCACCCTCGACCAGTTGCTGCCCGACCATCTCGGCTACCCCGACGTGCTCACCTCCTACCGCTGGCCCATCGCCGTCGACTGCCCGCCCGGCACGCCGCAGTGGCGGCTGGCGGAGCTGGCCGCCTGCGGCACCTCCATCGGCCCTGAGGGCGACTCCAGGCGCGCGCACGCGGCGCTGCGCAGGGCCTACGCCATGGGCACCATGAGTGAGCGCGTCGACGAGCTGCTGGAGGCCATCGGGCTGCCGAGCGCCCACGCGACGCTCAACGTCTCGGTCATCCTCCCGGTCCTCGACCCGGCGCTGCTGGAGCACGGCCTCGCCCAGGTCGCCAAGCAGTCGGGCGTCACCCAGGTGATCGTCTTCGGGCCCGCCGGCGGGGAGGAGCGGGCGCGGGAGGTGCTGGCGCCGCGCGAGGTCGTCTACCGCGAGCCCGACCCCGTCTCCAGCACGGGAGCCCTGCTGAACAGAGGGCTCGACCTGTGCGAGGCCGACCTGGTCGCGATCATGGACCCGCGCGACGTCTACGGCTCCCACTACCTGGACGACCTCAGCCGCGCCTTCCTGTTCACCACCGCCGACATCGTGGGCAAGGCCTGCTTCTACGCCCACCTGCGCACCGCGCACGCCACGCTGCTGAAGCAGCCGGAGGCGGAGTACACCTACACCCCCGAGGTCGCAGGGGCGACGCTGCTGGCCAGGCGGCACGCGTTGCGGGCGGTCGGGTTCGCCGACCTCACCGAGGGGTGGGACGAGGTGCTCATGCGGCAGTGCCGTACGGACGGGGTCAAGGTGTTCTCCGCCGACAGGTTCGGCTACGTGCGGGTGCGCGACGAGGACCGGTGGCTGCTCGGCGCCGCCCACCTGGTCGAGTACGGCTCCGCCGAACCCCACGCCCTCATCTGACCGCACCCCGCGCCGCGCCGGGGCGCCCGCCGCTCCCCGGCCGCGGGCGGGGGTCTACGCTCGGCTCGTGAGACCGAGACGGCTGGCCGAGGTGCTCGGCGCCGCGCCGGCTCCCGAGGGGAGCTGGGCGGAGGAGGGCGTCTACCTGTCCACCGCCGCGCTGCGCCGCGGCATCCCGGCCGAGCGGCTGGCCGCCGACGTCAGCGCCCTTCCCGGCGTGCGCGCGGTGACGGTCTCCGGCAGGGGGTTCCTGCGCATCACCGTCGACGACCCGGGGGAGGTGCTCGACGAGCCCTTCGCGCGGATCCCGGTCGAGGACGCGTGGCCCGACCTCCCGCGCACCTGGGACAACCCGGGCTTCGTCGTGCGATACGCCCACGCGCGGGCCGCGGCGGTCATCAGGTGGGCCGCCGACCTGGGCGTGCCCGGCACCGGCCGCGACCCGCGGGCGCTGGCCGATCCGCGTGACCGGGCGGTGCTCAGGCTGCTGGCCGAGATCCCCGGGCGCGAGGCGAGCCGCGATCCCGGGTGGCAGTCCTACCTTCCCCGGCTCGCCCTCGCCTACCACGACGCCCACGAGCACGCGCCCGCCGTACCACGGGGGGACGGAAGGCCGGAGCCCGTGCACACGGCGCGCGTCCGGCTGGCGGCGGCCGTCTGGACCGTGCTCCCCGGACCAGAGCGAATCTGAAAATATCCGGTCATTACACGATTTAGGGCAAAAATTTCCTCTCCATTCCGCGATCTCGTCTCGATCCGTGGTCGGGCGTCCCATCAGCTGCACCACGTCCGATAGCCTCGATCGGGTGAGTCGATTCGCCCATCCAGCCGGGGACAGGCACGCTGAGATGCTGCCCCACGAGCGCCCGCCGCTGGCGCCCGCCGACCTCAACCGGATCAACCCCTCGATCTGGCCGCGAACGTCGACGCGAACGGATGGCGCGCTCACGATCGGCGGCGTCGACGTGCGCGACCTCGCCCAGCGGTACGGCACGCCGCTCTACGTCATCGACGAGGACGACGTCCGCTCCCGGATGCGCGAGTACGCCACCGCCTTCGCCGGCTCCGACGTCCACTACGCCGGCAAGGCGTTCCTGTGCAAGGAGATCGTGCGCTGGCTGATGGACGAGGACCTGGGCCTCGACGTGGCCAGCGGCGGCGAGCTGGCCGTGGCGCTCAGCGTCGGCTTCCCGCCCTCGCGCATCACGCTCCACGGCAACAACAAGTCGGTCGCCGAGCTGTCGCGCGCTCTCGAGGTCGGCGTCGGCCACATCGTCGTCGACTCCTTCGAGGAGATCGCCCGCCTGGGCTACCTCGCCGAGGAGAGGGGCGTGCGGCCCCGGGTGATGGTCCGCGTGACCACCGGCGTCGAGGCGCACACCCACGAGTTCATCGCCACCGCGCACGACGACCAGAAGTTCGGCCTGTCGCTCAGCTCGGGCGCCGCGGCCGAGGCCGTCCGGCGCATCCTGGCCCTGCCGCAGCTCGAACTCGTCGGCCTGCACTCCCACATCGGATCGCAGATCGTCGACACCGCCGGCTTCGAGGTGGCCGCCAGCCGGCTGGCCGGCCTGCTGGTGCAGATCAAGGACGAGCACGGCGTCGTGCTGCCCGAGCTCGACCTCGGCGGCGGCTACGGCATCGCCTACGTCGACGAGGACGAAGCCCCCGACATCAAGGTGATCGCCGACGCCCTGCGCGAGATCGTCGCCAAGGTCTGCACGGGCGCCGGGCTGCCCGTGCCGCGCCTGACGGTCGAGCCGGGCCGGGCCATCGTCGGCCCCGGCGGGGTCACCCTCTACGAGGTCGGCACGGTCAAGGACGTCGAGGGCCTGCGCACCTACGTCAGCGTCGACGGCGGCATGAGCGACAACGCCCGCACCGCCCTCTACGGCGCCGAGTACACCACCGTCCTCGCCTCCCGCGCCTCCGCCGCGGCCCCCATGCTGTCGCGCGTGGTCGGCAAGCACTGCGAGAGCGGCGACATCGTGGTCCGCGACCACTACCTGCCCGCCGACCTCGTGCCCGGCGACCTGATCGCCGTGGCCGCGACCGGCGCCTACTGCAGGTCGCTGGCCAGCAACTACAACTACCTGCCCAAGCCCGCCGTCGTGGCCGTCTCCGGCGGCCAGGCGCGCGTCATCGTGCAGGGTGAGACCGAGGATGACCTGTTGAGGGGACAGCTATGAGTGGCAAACCGCTGAAAGTCGCGCTCCTGGGGTGCGGCGTCGTCGGGTCCCAGGTCATCAGGCTCATGGAGGAGCAGGCCGACGACCTGGCCGCGCGCATCGGCGCCCCGCTGGAGCTGGCGGGCGTCGCGGTCAGGAAGCCCGGCCGCAAGCGCGACGTCCACTTCGACCCGGCCCTGCTGACCAGCGACGCGGAGGGCCTGGTCACCCGCGACGACGTCGACATCGTCATCGAGGTGATCGGCGGCATCGAACCGGCCCGATCGCTCATCCTGGCCGCCATGGCCAGCGGCAAGGCGGTGGTCACCGCCAACAAGGCCCTGCTCGCCGAGGACGGCGCCACCATCCACGCGGGCGGCGGCGACCTCTACTACGAGGCCAGCGTCGCCGGCGCCATCCCGCTGCTGCGCCCGCTGCGCGAGTCGCTGGCCGGCGACCACGTCAAACGGGTGCTCGGCATCGTCAACGGCACCACCAACTACATCCTCGACAAGATGGACTCCACCGGCGCCTCGTTCACCGACGCGCTCGAAGAGGCCCAGGCCCTCGGGTACGCCGAGGCCGACCCCACCGCCGACGTCGAGGGCTTCGACGCCGCGGCCAAGGCCGCCATCCTCGCGGGTCTCGCCTTCCACAGCCGCGTCACCGCCGCCGACGTGCACCGCGAGGGCATCACCGAGATCACCGCGACCGACGTGGCCAGCGCCAAGGCCATGGGCTACGTCATCAAGCTGCTGGCCATCTGCTCCCGCTCCGACGACGGCCGCTCGATCGGGGTCCGCGTCCACCCGGCGATGATCCCCAGGTCGCACCCGCTGGCCGGGGTCCGCGAGGCCTACAACGCGGTCTTCGTCGAGGCCGAGTCGGCCGGGCAGCTCATGTTCTACGGCAAGGGCGCGGGCGGCGCCCCGACCGCGTCCGCGGTGCTCGGCGACCTGGTCGCGGTGGCCCGCAACCGGATCGCGGGCACCAGGGGCCCCAGCGAGTCGATCTACGCGTCGCTGGCCGTCCACCCGATGGGCGAGACCGTCACCCGCTGCCACGTGTCCCTGGACGTCGCCGACAAGCCGGGCGTCCTGGCGCAGGTGGCGACGCTGTTCGCCAAGCACGACGTGTCCATCCAGACGGTCCGCCAGGAGGGCCACGGCGACGACGCCCAGCTCGTCATCGTCACGCACCGGGCGACGGACGCGGCGCTGTCGGCGACGATGGAGGGGCTGCGCAACCTCGACATCGTGCGGGCGATCGCCGGCGTGATGCGGGTCGAGGGCGACGACTGACCCGGCAGGCACGGGGATTTCTTGCGGGATTTGGTGCGGGGCCGGTGACCGGCCCCGTGGAAATGGCGGATCGCTGATCTGATTCGCCGGGCGAAGAGATGCTCGATGGGCGATTCTTGAAGAGCGCCCATCGAGAGATCGTGACGACCATGGTCATGCCGTCGGTGATGCAGGCACCCAGGTCGCCCGGGGCGCGGTCGTGCACGGATATCCCTTTTCCGCCGAGAGGCGCGCCACGCTCTCGGTTCCCCACCGAAGGAGATCCCCTTGTCGTGCTCGCCGCCTTTTGGTGAAGAGGGTGGAGAAACAAGCCGTTTCTCCGCCTATGTGGATGCAGTCGAGCGAAGGATCGACAGAGACCTCCTCGAGGAGGCTCTGCGGCAGAACGAATCGGCGGCCGAGTCCGCCGAAGTGTCGGACCGTGGCGATGGCTGAGGCGTCGCGACCCGGCGCGGCGTACCGGGACGACCCGGCGCCCTAGCGACACACCCGAAACCGCGACGACCCGGCCTGCCGTACCCGGGAGGAACGGCAGGCCGGCGCCATGCCCGGAGGGGCACAGGGGCATCAGGCGCGCTGCCGGCGTTGAGGGTCGCCACCCGACGCGGCGCGCCGACCGTCACCCGTGGAAGACACCGTGCACCCGTCATGGCATCATACGGAACTAAGAGTTCCGAAACTCATGGTTCCGTTAGGAGCGAGCATGGACGTCTCTGTCACCTCCCCGCACCGCACGGTCGTTCTCGCCGGCCGGATCATCGCCTTCCTCGGCGTGTTCCACATGGCCGTCACCGTCGCCTTGAACATCCGGTACCTGCCCACCTGGTTCTCGGGCGGGCTGTGGTTCCCCGCCAACGGCCTGGGCGAGCTCCCTCCCGCACTGGGCGGCTTCTGGCTCACGATCGGGTCCTTCGCCCTGCCGCTGTTCGCGCTGGGCCTGCTGATCGACTGGACCGGCCGGCGCGGCGCGACTCCTCCGGCGTTCGTGGCATGGTTGCTCGGCGTCTGGGGCACGATCGGAGCGCTCACCTTCGAGCCGTCGCCGTTCGTCGCCGTCTGGGTGCCCGCCGTGATGCTGCTCGTCGCGGCCGGGAATCGCCGGTGAGCGCGGCTCCCGCAGCCGACCGGCGGCGCGGGCAGGCCGGAGGGCCGGGCGCGGACCAGGGGCCGCGGTGACCGGGAAAGGAACGCCAGTGGAACGGCAGGGCACGCGGGCCGCGCAGGCAACGCAGACAGGACGGCCGAGAGACAGCAGGGTCGACGCGGCCGTCCTGGTCGCGACCAGGGACGTGCTCGCCGAGACCGGCTACGCCCGCCTCACCGTCGACGCGGTCGCCGTACGGGCGGGAGTCGGCAAGGCCGCCATCTACCGCCGCTACGCCACCAAGCAGGAGATGGTCTTCGCCGCCACCGTCCACTCCATGGCCCTGGAGATCCCGCCCGACACGGGCTCCTTCGTCACCGACCTGGTCGCGCTCGTCGACGACGTCCTCGCCACGCTGGGCAACCCGGTCGCCCTGGTCACGGTTCCCGGGCTGCTGGCCGACGTCGTCGCCGACACCGACCTGACGGCCAGGTTCCAGCGGACGTTCATGGAACGGCAGCGCGACTGCGTCACGGCCGTCCTGGACCGCGCGGTCCAGCGGGGTGAGCTCGCGGAGCGGCCCGAGCTGGACGTGGTCCACGCCCTGCTGGTCGGTCCCGTGTTCGCCTGGCTGTTCCTGATCCGCCACCAGGAGCGGGACGTCTTCGCCCGGGAACTGGCCGCCCGGCTGGCCGCCGCGCTGACCCGCACAGGCGGGCCGCTCCCCGCCTGAGAGGCGGCCTTCCCCACGCTGACCGCACGGGCGGGCCGCTCCCCGGCAGGGCGGCCTCCCCACGCTGGCCCGCACGGGGCCGCTTCCCCGGCTGAGGTGAGCGTCCTCTGGCACGCCGGCCCGCACGGGGCCGCTCACCTGCGAAGGGGAGCGGCCTCCCCCGCGCAGGGGAGGGGCGCCGGGCCCGCACGGAGCAGGCTGGTGGCCATGACAGAGAGTGTGAGCGCGGCCGCCACGGCACGGGGCCGGACGCGGGGCCGGACACGGTGGGCGGCGTCGGCGGCGGCGGTGTGGTCGGTGGCGTTCGCGGCGGCGGGCGCCTACTGGGCGGCGTGGGGCGCCGGCTTCCCGTTCGGCGCGGGCGATCCGCGAGCCGAGCAGGTGGGCTCGCTGTTCGCGGCGGCGGAGCCGGGGCCGGTGGGCGCGGCCATGGCGGTGCTCGGACTGCTCGGCGCCGTGGTCGCGGTGGGGATGGCCCGCGCCACCCCGGCCAGGGGGCCGCTCGTCTTCGCGTGGGCGATGAGCGGCGCGCTGCTCGTCGCCGTGCCCGACATCAGGGTGATCCAGAACTTCGCCTACCTGTTCATGGGATACACCGGCCTGTGGGACGGGCCCCTGCTGTTCATGGTGTTCTGCATCGCGGGCGGAGCCCTCTGGGCGGCGGCGGCCTGGGTCCACCAGGGCGGCGGCACGCGGGAACCGGTCCGATGGGGCAGGCCGGTGACCTACGCGGCCGCGCTGCTGGCCCTGCCGTACGCGATCTCGCGCATCTCGTGGGCGGCGGGCATCCCGCTCGGGATACCGGCGGAGGACATCGCGGCGGGGAACGCCGATGGCGGGTGGATCTCCGAAACGGTGCTCGGCGGCCTGTGCGTCGCGGGCGCCGTCCTCACGATCGGTCTGGTGCGGCGCTGGGGTGAGGTCTTTCCCCGGTGGATCCCGTTCCTGCGCGGCAGGCGGGTGCCGGTCTGGTTCGCGGTCGTGCCGGGGCTGGCCGCGTCGGTCATGCTGGTCCAGGCGGGCGCGCGGCTGTACCTGGCGATGCTCACCGGGGACATCACCATCACCGCCGAGCGCTGGGGCACGTTCCTGCCCGGCCTGGCGTGGCTGCCCTGGGGGCTGGCCCTGGCCGCCGCCACCTACGCCTACTACCTGCGCCGGCGGGCCTGAGCACCACCCGCCTGCGCCGGCGGACCTGAGCACCACCCGCGCCGGCGGACCTGAGCACCGGCCCGCCTTCCCCGGCCTGGTCAGCGGGCGAAGGTACCCAGCTTTCCCGACCGGTTCAGCGGCCGGGGAAGGTCAGGCTCCGGACCCGCCGGACCGCGCGGTTGAGGACGGTGCGGTTCCGCTCCCGGGCGAGCCTGACGGCCTCCCGCCGCCAGTGCTCGGCCTTCTCCTTCCATCTGGCGGTGTCCCTGCGCCCCTTGGCCGCCTCCCTGCGCAGCTGGGCGACCTCGGCGCGCAGCGCGGCCGCCCGCTCGCGCAACCTGGCCAGCTCCTTCTCCCGCTGCCGCGCCAGGCGCTCGTGCTCGGGCAGCGGGCGCCTGCGCGGCGGGTAGACGCGCGGCCGGCGCGTGAAGCCGAACTCGGCGCCGTCCACCCACTCGACGCCGAACACCTCGTCCAGCACGTCGTCGAGGATCTCGCCGGGGCGGATGACGAGCGCCGCGCGCGACAGCGCCGCCGTCCGCTCCAGCCGCGCCGCCACCACCCCGTCGGGCCGCTCGCCGAGCGCGACGCACAGGACGCCGCCGTCGCTGTCCTCGAGGTGCGCGACCAGCCGCTCCACCGTGTCGTGTCCCGGCATCCAGCCCGGCGGGCACAGCAGCCGGAACGGCGCCACGCCGGAAGGCGGGCCGTCCAGCCGTACCCGGGGGTCGTGGGTGAACTGCGCGTGCAGCAGCCGCAGGTCGAGCAGCGGATCGGCGAGCGGGGAACGGCGCGCGTCGGTCAGCCACTCCCACGGCCCGGTGACCGTGACCCTGACGTCGGGCAGCGACCCGGCCAGCAGGCCGTCCACCGTGGCGCGGACGTCCTCGTAGGAGCCCGCCTCGACCACCGCGTCCACGTACGGCACCAGCCACTGCCGCCCCTGATCGCCCCGCAGGTAACGCCGGTACGGCACGCGGTCGGCGACGAACGGGTCGTTGTAGCGCTTCAGCTCGGCGAACGAGCGCATGGCCGTCGGCAGCCCGAGATGCCAGGCGCGCGCCTCGGGATCCGGCACGAAGACCGCGCCGGCCTGCGTCAGCCGGTAGCCGAGCTCGGTGTCCTCGGCGAGCTTGAGCGAGACGTCCATGCCGCCGCACGCGCGCAGCAGCCACGCCGGATACGACGCGGTCGCGCCCACGTGCACCCGCGACACCAGCGAGCTGGGCGCGGACCTGAGCCCGTCGTGCGCGGCGATGATCTCCTCCGCCCAGTCGTGCCGGTGCGGGGACATCGGGAACAGGTCCTTCGCCCCGGCGGCCACCTCGGCCGGGGTGGGCGGCGACTCGGGCTGGGTGAAGTCGATCCAGCCGAGGACCACCAGGTAGGGGGCCAGGTGGTGCCACCGCATCTGGGCCTCGACGTGGTCGGGGTGCGGCACCATGTCGGCGTCGAGCACCAGCACGACGTCACCGGTGGCCGCCTCCAGGCCCGTCTGGACCGCCGCGGCCCTGCCCCAGCTGTCCCGCACCCGCTCGACCCGCACGCGGGCAGGACGCGGCGGGTCGCCGGGCCGGGAGGCGTGGCGCGGCGGTTCTCCAGGGCCGGCCGCCTGGAGCGGTGGGTCGCTGCCGTCGTCCACCACGACGACGTCGAGCAGGTGGGCGGGGTAGGTCTGCGCCGACAGGGCGGCCAGCGTGAGGTCGAGCGTCTCCTGGCAGTCGTGGGCGGGGATCACCACGGTCACCGTCATGGTCGGCTCCCAGGTGCCGAGCTCGGGCGGACTGAGCACCCCGAAGTCGTTGCGCCTGATCCTCATGGCGCCAGCTCCATCAGCGCGCTCGGCCGGAAGCCCCGCCACTGCCGCCGGTTGCGCCGCAGGAACGTGCCGATCGGCTCCTGCCAGGTGTGGTCGGCGGCCGGTCCCCTGCGCAGGACGTAGCCGAGGCCGTGGGTGCGGTAGATCTGCCCGCCCGCCGCCTGCAGCGCCTCCTGGAACTGGGTGTCGACCGAACGGCGCAGCGGCCGGAACCCGCCGACCGCCTGGAACGCCGACCGCTCGACCAGGATGGTGCCGCCCGCCACGAAGCTGGTGATCTGCTCGGTGACCTGGCTGCGGTGCACGGTCACGTCGATCGAGGTCAGGTAGACGAACTCGGGCACGGTGCCGACGACCTGCGCGCCGGAGTAGGAGTGCGCCAGCAGCAGGTCGGACAGGAAGTCGGGCCCGTACCAGTCGTCGTCGTCCATCTTCAGCAGGAACGATCCGGAGGCGCGGGCCGCCGCGTCGTTGAGCACCTCGCCGAACACCGACTCGGTCTCGAAGACGGTGATCGGCCGGTCGAAGCGCTTGACGGCGTCCACGACGTCGGCGTGCGAGGCCGGGAACCCGTGCAGGGCCAGGATCACCTCGAGCTGCACGTCACGCTGCCTGGCCACCTGCTCCAGCGCGAAGCCGACCATGGCAGGCCGGCGTGTCGCCAGCAGCACCGAGGTCAGCGGGGGAGCGGGAGCCGGCGCGCCGAGCTGCTCCCAGCGGGCGGCCACGCCGTGGGTGCGCAGCGCCTCGCGGCGCAGCCTGACGCTGTGCTCCTCGCGCCGCAGGTCGTCGGCCAGGTCGACGGGTGAGGTGACGAGGCGGGCGAGCGGTTCGCCGAGCGCGCCGGCCCAGCGCGGCACCTCCTGGGCGACCAGCGGCACTCCCGCCGCGGCCAGCCCGGCCAGCACCCGCACGGCCGCCAGCGGCCCGCTGTGCGCGTGGTGCCAGTCGATCGTCACGCCGCGCACCTGCCGCAGCCTGGCCACGTCGGCGTCGGTCACGCCACCGGAAGCGGCGAACGTCACCACGGGCCTGCCGTCCAGCACGACCGACCACCGGCCGCCCGACTCGGCCAGCATCGCCGTCCCCCGCGACGGCGTGGTGACGAAGCCCATGGGGTTCACCAGGCGCTCGTCGACCGGGGGGATCATCGAGGGCTCGGCGAGGACGGCGGCCAGACCGGTGCCGCCAGGCCGGCCGATGCGCTCCCAGCTGGTCGCCCCGGCCGTCGGCCGGTCCACCGGCGGCTCGTCCTCCGTCCACTCCACCTCGGTCTCGACCGTACGCAGGACGATGTCGCCGCCCGGCGCGCCGACGCGTTCCGGCACGGGACCGGTCAGGTCGGCGGGAGTCGCGTTCGGGTCGCCCGGACGCCAGTCCGCCGCGCCGACGCCCGCGATGGCCGCGGCCGGCGCGGCGATCACGTCGAGCCGGTGCCCGGCGAAGGCGCGGGCGGTCGCGGTGACCGTACGGCCGGCCGGGGTGGGCGCCGAGAACCGCGCGTCGACCACCCACACCCGGTCCTTCGGCCGGTGGACGCGCAGCTCGGCCAGTGACCGCCAACGATGGGCGGGGGTGGGCGTGGGCACCGGGGCCGGGTGCGCGGCAGGGGTGTCGGCGACCGCGACGACGACCCGCTCGGCTTCCGGCAGCACCTTGTGCAGCGTGGCGATCCTGCGCAGGTCGGCGGGCGTGCCGGCGAGCACCAGCACCTCGGCGACCCGTTCGGCGGCCGGGGGCGGCTCGACCAGCTCGTGGTCGAGGTCGGTGCCCTCGACGTCTACGTCGAGCCCCGCGTGGAAGACGCGGACGTCCGGGGTGCGGGCCAGGGCCTCGGCCACCAGGTCGGCGATCATATGACGCGCCTCAGGAACGTCGACAGGCCGCCCCGGCGCGGCGGCGCCACCGTGGCGGGGGTGTCGAGCTGCCGCTTCAGCCTGCTCACCTCGGCCTGCAGCGCCTTGATCTCGTCCTTGCGCCGGGCGGCCAGCGCCCGCCACTTGGCCGGATCGCCCGCGAGCGGCTCGGCCTCCTCCGCGGTGGTGACGCCGTACTCGGCCGCGCCGACCCACAGCGACCCGAACATCTCATCCACCAGCGCGTCGAGGTCCCCGCCGATCCTGCGCGCCCTGGCGAAGGCGGCCGTGCGCTCCAGACGCGCGGCGACCACCCCCTCGGCCGCCTCGGCCAGCGCCACGCTGACCAGCCCCTCCTCGCGGGCGACGAGCCGGGCGACGGTGTCGGCGCCCAGCACCCACCCGCGCGGCACGGTCAGCAGGTACGGCGTCGGCGCCACGCCGACCGGCGCGGCCGCGGCGAAGTCGACGCGCGGCTCGTGCTCGTACAGGTTGCGCAGCAGCCGCAGGTCGAGGTGCGGGTCGTCGAGGCTCGACCGCCGCCCGCCGGTCAGCAGCGACCAGGGACCCACCAGGGTGACCGCCACGTCGGGCACCGAGCCGGCCAGCGCCGAGTCCACCGTGGCGCGGGTCTCCTCGTAGCCACCCGCCTCGACCACGACCCGCACGTACGGCACCAGCCACTGCCGGCGCGGGTGGCCGCGCAGCCAGCGCAGGTCGGGGATGTGGTCGCCGAGGAAGGACCAGTTGTGCCGGTGGACCTCCTGCTGCCTGCGCATCACCGTCGACTCCCCGACGTGCAGGCTGCGCGCCTCCCCGTCGGGGATGAAGACCGCGCCCGCCTGCGCGAGCCGGTAGCCGAGCTCGGTGTCCTCGGCCATGTTCAGGCGCGGGTCGACGCCGCCCGCGTCGGCGAGCAGGCGTGCCGGGACCGATGTCGTCGCGCCGGTGTGCAGCAGGTAGGCACTGGCGCCCGCGTCCTTGAGCCGCCGGGTCTCGGCCAGCATCTTCG
This sequence comes from Nonomuraea sp. NPDC003754, assembly GCF_053605785.1. Taxonomy (NCBI): domain Bacteria; kingdom Bacillati; phylum Actinomycetota; class Actinomycetes; order Streptosporangiales; family Streptosporangiaceae; genus Nonomuraea; species Nonomuraea sp. NPDC003754. The sequence goes on along the minus strand of NZ_JBSGJX010000015.1, from coordinate 99,870 downwards.
CCGTGTACGGCTGCGCCGCCCCGTCGGCGAAGCCGGTGCCGAACACGATGTCGCCGATCACCACCGCGTGGTCGATCAGGTGGTGCCACCGCATGTGCGCCTCGATGTGGTCGGGCGCCAGGATCATGTCGGCGTCGAGCCAGTGGATCACCTCGCCCGTCGCGGCCCGCGCCCCGGTGTTCCTCGCGTTGCCGCGGCCCCAGCCGTCCTCGACCCTGACGACCCTGACGGCCAGGGGGCCGGTGGGCCGCGCGCGCAGGGGCGGGTCGCTGCCGTCGTCCACGACGACCACGTCGAGCAGGTGCGCCGGGTAGGTCTGCGCCGCCAGCGTGGCCAGCGTCCGGTCGAGCTCGTCCTGGCAGTCGTAGGCGGGGATCACCACCGTGACGGACAGCTCAGGCGTCCACGCCCCGATCACTGGAGGGCTGAGCACACCGTAGTCGTTGTGGCGGATCCTCATACGCTCTCCCTGCGCAGCTCTCTGAGCTCCGCTCTGAGCAGGGCCACCTCCTCGGCGTGGGCCATCGCGTTGACGCGGTCCTCGCCGAGGGAGGCGAGGATGGCGCTGAGACCCTCGGTGCGCCCGCGCGCGACCTCCTCCACGGCGGCCGTGAGCGCGTCGATGCGGGTCTCGATCCGCTTGAGTCCCGCGCCGGTCTGCGCGAGGCCCGTCTCGATCTTCTTGACGCGCAGGTCGATGCGGTGCGCCTTGCCGTCGAGGCGGCGTACGGCCAGCATCAGGAAGGCCAGCACGCACAGGGACAGGAGGACGGCGGTCGCGGCGAGGGCGGCGGTGAAGGACAGGACGCCCGTGTACACCGTTATCGCCAGCGCGCCGAGCACCAGAGCTCCGAGGATTGCGGTCGCGGCCAGCCGGCGGGGCGAGAGCATCCGCGCATACCTTTCCATGTTTGAACGCCAACCTGGGAAAAGTCTGGATATTTACACCATAGTCAAGGCTGGTCACTACCGTGCCACAAGTTTCTGGAGGATCCCTGGGAACCTTGGGCTCCACGTGCCCGTTGGGCATGCCCCCTCGGCCGCGCTTGTCAGAGCGGCGTAAAGTGGGCGGGCTCGACGATGAAGGCAGGAGGAGTCCCCCCATGACCGCCACCCCCTTCGTGGGCACGCAAGGGGCTGCCGGCTACCTGCGCACCCCGGCGAAAGGGATCGCGACGCTCCGATGGGAGAGCGCGCGGTGGACCGTCGAGGGGGCGCCGCTACCCGAACTCGACACGCTCAGGCCGCTGGCTGGGCTGTCGGTCGAGTGGCCGGCGGCCGAGGAGATGGGGCCGGCCGAACGGCGGGCGGCCGGCGACGGGCTGCTCGCCCTCGCCTGCGCGGGCGTGCCGCTGACCGCCGAGCCTTCCGCGCCGGTCCCGTCCTGGGTGCCTGCCGAGCTGGGCGGGCTGCTCGCCGACCGGGCATGGCTCGCCGTACGGCGGGAGCCGGGGCCGCGTTGCGTCGCCGACCTGCGCCGCGAGGAGCACAGCGTGCGGCTGCGCAGGCTCGCGCCCAAGCCCGCGCTCGCGCCCACGGTCAGCGTCGTGATGTCGAGCATGCGGCCGCACCTGCTCGGCTCCGCGCTCGACCAGATCGCCCGGCAGCGCCACGTCCAGGTGGAGGTCCTGCTCGGCCTGCACGGCATCGAGGACCATCCGCTGGCCCGCAGGGCCGTCGAGACCTGCGCGGCGCCGATCCGCGTGGTGTCGGCGGAGGCGGGCGTGCCGTTCGGCGCGCTGCTGAACCGCGCTGCCGCGCACGCCTCCGGCGAATTCATCGCCAAATGGGATGACGACGACTGGTACGGCCCCGAGCATCTTTCCGATCTTCTGCTCGCCAAACGCGCGTCCGGCGCCGACATCGTCGGCACGGCCGCCGAATTCTTCTACCTCGAGCCGCTCAGGACGACGATTCGTCGGACCTCCTACAAGAGCGAGGTGTGGAGCGACTTCGTCGCCGGCGGCACGATCCTGCTCGGCAGGGACGCCTTCCCCGGTTTCGAGCCGCTGACGCGCGGCGTCGACGCGGCGCTGCTGAAGTCGCGGCACGCCGAGGGCGCGCGGATCTACCGCGCCCACGGCCTCGGCTACGTGCTGCGCCGCTCGCTCAGCGAGGGTCACACCTGGCAGCTACCGCTGGCGCACTTCCTCAACGTCGCCCACAACCAGTGGCGCGGCTTCCGGCCCAGTCTGCTCCTGGAAACCACATGATCCCTCCCCGGGTGCGGGGCAACGACTACCGCACGCTCGACGTGCCCGCGCTCGGCTCGTGGACCCCCACCATGAGCGTCAGCGTGGTCATCCCCGCCTACGGCGACCAGGACAAGCTCGATCTGGTCGTCGAGGCGCTCGGCAGGCAGAGCTACCCGCGTGACCTGACCGAGGTCATCGTGGTCGACAACGGCAGCGAGCCCGCCCTGCGCGTCCCGTCGTGGGTCAAGCTCGTCGTCTGCGAGCGGCCGGGCCGGGCCTGCGCGCGCAACGCCGGGCTCGAGGTGGCCTCGGGCGAGGTCGTCCACTGGCTCGACTCCGACGTGGTGCTCACGCCGCGCGCCATCGAGGCCCACATGCGCTGGCACCACGCCGCGCCGTACCTGGTGGTCACCGGCTACATCCGCTTCACCTCCGCGCCCGTGCCCGCGCAGCTGCCCGACGACCTGGAGAAGAGCTTCGAGCCGGCCGAGCCGCACCAGTGGATCGTCGACCTGGTCGAGCGGACCGACGGTCTCACCGCCAATCCCACGCGTCCCTTCAGCCTGCACGTGGGTGGCGCCACCTCCGTCAACGCGCGCCTGATCGCCGCCGCGGGGCCCATGGACGAGGAGCTCATCCTCGGCCAGGACACCGAGATGGGCTACCGGCTGGCCCAGGCGGGCGCGGTGTTCGTGCCGGAGCCGCTGGCCCGCGCCTACCACCTCGGTCCCACGATGCGCATGCGTGACAAGGCGCCCATCGACCGGGTCAGCCACGCCACCGTCGCCGACCGCATCCCCGCCTACCGGTGGCTGCGCTCGCACCCCGGCCGCCAGTGGAAGGTGCCCTTCGTCGAGGCCGTCGTCCACGCCGCCGGTTCCAGCTACGAGGACGTGCGGGCGACCGTGGACGCGCTGCTGGCGGGCACCGTCCCCGACGTGCGGGTGGCGCTGGTCGGGCCGTGGGACACGCTCGAGCGTGACAGGAGGGCGCCGCTCAGGGACCCCTGCCTCGACCTGGTGCTGGTGCGGGGGCACTACGCCTACGAGGGCAGGGTGCGCCTGGTGACCGGCGACGCGGTCGACCCGGCCGTGCCGTACGTGCTGAGAGTGCCGGCCGGGTGGGTGCCGGGCCCCGACTCCCTCGCCCGCCTGATCGAGCTGGCCACGACGGAGGGGCAGGGGCTGGTCGACGTGCTGCTGTCGGAGTCGGCCGCCGGCGTCGTCACCGCCAGGTTCGAACGCGCGGCCGCCTTCGCCAGGGCCGCGATCGTGGCCGGGCCGGAGGAGGACCTCGACGACGCGGTGGACACGGTGTCCGGGGTGCGCTGGGTGGCGGGGGAGACGTACGGGTTCGCCCGGCAGGGCCGCGAGATCCCCGGGCGCGGCAGCGTGTACCGGGCCAGGCTCGACGCGCAGGCGGAGGTCGCGAAGCTGCGCGCCGACGTGGAGCGGCTGCGGGGACAGGTCGAGCGGTGGCGCGAGGAGTCGGGCAAGTGGCGCAGGAACGCGGTGGAGCTGCGGCGCGAGGTCGGCACGCTGCGCCGCCAGCTCGCCGCCGCGGGGCGGATGCAGCGCGGACTGCGCGCCGCGCTGGCCACCTCGCTGCGCCGCGCCCTGCGCAAGAAGGACTGACCCTCTTTTCCCAGGTCAGACGCCCGCTCGTCAGACCCCCAGGACCTGGAGGATCTTGTCGGCGCTCGAGACCACCTTGGCCGTGCCCACCACCGGCGCGACCGCGACGAGCGTCCCCCTGATCTCCTCCAGAGAGACGCCCATCTCACCCGCCGCGCCGACGTTCAGCAGGTAGGACGGCTGCGAGGCGTCCAGCGCGACGAGCGCGGCGATCCGCACGAGGATGTAGGTCTTGGGGTCGAGCCCGGACCGCTCCATCGTGTTGACCGTCATCTGGGTCAGCGTCTCCAGCACGGGCACGTCGCCCCGCGCGAGAGCCTCGAGTCCGTTGGCCGGTTCCCCCATGATCCTCACCTCGTTCGTCTCGTGCTTGTCCAGGTGCACGGGGGGAGGACCTGACGCTCGTTACGAAGCTACCCAGGCGGGAATCGGGACGAACCTGTCAGGCGGGACGCGGCCGGGGCGCCTCAGTTGGGCCGCAGGGCCGACCTGAGACGGCGCAGGAGGGTGCGCTCCTCGGGGGTGTCCGCCGGCGGGGTGGGCACGGGCGCGGGGATCGACACCGGCGCGGGCGGGGCGGGCGCCGGCCAGTAGCGGTCCGGGCCCTCACGCCTGATGCCGTGGGTGGCCTCGATGACCTCGTCGGGGTCGGTACCGGCGGCGGCCAGCAGCCGCGCGCGGCCCAGCGCCGACGTGCGCTCCAGCCGGGCCGTGCGCCCGTCGGGCAGGTCGACGACCAGCACGCCGACCAGGTCCTTCTGCACGGACTCGACCATCCGCTCCAGCGTGGCCCGGTGCAGCGGCACGTCGACGGGACCGACGTAGCGGAACGGCGTCGGCGAAGGCGTCGGCGCGGCCTCGTCGATGAGCCTGACGCGGTCGTCGTGCGCGTACAGCTCGCGCATCACCCTGAGCTCGAAGCAGGCGTCGCCGAGCACCGAACGCCTGCCCTCGTGCAGCCGCGACCACGGCCCGACGAGCGTCACGACCACGTCCTGCAGCTTGCCGTCGAGCGCCGCCGACACGGCCTGCCGTACCGTGGCCTCGCAGGTGTCGGTGACATCCAGGACGATCTCCACGTACGGCACCAGCCACCGCCTGCCCTTGTCCTTGCGCAGGTCACGGCGGAGCGGGATGCGGTGCGCGAGGAACGGCTCGACCACCCGCACCGCCCGTTCCCGGTCGCGGTGCTGCGCGGGCAGCCCCAGGTGGACGGCCCGCGCCTCCATCTCGGGCACGAACACCACGCCGTGCATGGCCAGCCGGTAGGCGAACTCGGTGTCCTCGCCGCGCAAGACGTGCGGGTCGAGGCCGCCCACCGCGTGGAACACCTCCCGGGGCAGGGCGAACGTCGGGCCCGTGCACACGTGGTAGGGATTGCGGCTCTTGCGCAGCCCGTCCGTCTTCTCGATCGTCGCCTCCGTCGAGCTGGGAAGCGCCGACGACAGGTCGAACAGCTCGCCCAGGTCCGTCGCGCGGCGGACCTGCTTCGGCGTCAGCGGCGGGGCCTCGACGAACCTCTTCATCCCGATCGACACCACGTAGTCCGACACGTGGTGCCATCTGGCCATCGCCTCGATGTGCTCGCGGCAGGCCACCATGTCGGCGTCGAGGCGCTGGATGATCTCGCCGTCGGCGGCCTTCACCCCGGTGTTGACCGCGTCGGAGATGCCCCAGCCGTCCGTCACGCGGACGATCCTCGTGTTGACCGGCCGGATCTCCGGCAGCCTGATCGGCGGCTCGCTGCCGTCGTCGACGACCACGACCTCCATGAGGTGCTCGGGATAGCTCTGCCCGGCCAGCGCGGCCAGGACGAGGTCGAGATGCGGGCCGCCGTGGGCGGGGACGACCACGCTCACCGACAGGGAGGGCGACCACGCGCCCAGCCGCGGCGGCGTCAGCGCGGAGTAGTCGTTCTGCCTCATCGCAGTCATGGTGTTTCCAGCCCTCCCCGTCCCCTGTGGGAGACCTTATCCGGGGTTGCTGGGTATTGGCGGAGAAGTCTGTCCAACAAGTGGACGTGCGTTCCGCCGGGCGAGCCGGGTGGCCGTAGACTCTGTGCCCAACACCGCAGGTAGTCGCAGGAGCACATCATGACCAGGGCATGGCGAGGCCTCATCGAGGAATACCGGGACCGGCTGCCGGTGAGCGACAAGACGCCCGTGGTGACGCTTCTCGAAGGCGGCACGCCGCTCGTCCCCGCCCACCGCGTCTCGGCTCTGACCGGCTGCGAGGTCTACCTGAAGGTCGAGGGTGCCAACCCGACCGGCAGCTTCAAGGACCGCGGCATGACCATGGCCATCAGCAAGGCCGTGGAGGAGGGCGCCAAGGCCGTCATCTGCGCCTCGACCGGCAACACCTCCGCCTCGGCCGCCGCCTACGCCGTACGCGGGGGGCTGACCTGCGCGGTGCTCGTGCCGCGCGGCAAGATCGCCATGGGCAAGCTGGCGCAGGCGCTCGTGCACGGCGCGACGCTGCTGCAGGTCGAGGGGTCCTTCGACGACTGCCTCGAGATGACCAGGAAGCTGTCGGAGAACTACCCGATCGCGCTGGTCAACTCGGTCAACCCGTACCGCCTGCAGGGCCAGAAGACGGCCGCCTTCGAGATCGTCGACGCGCTCGGGGCCGCCCCCGACATCCACTGCATCCCCGTGGGCAACGCGGGCAACATCTCCGCCTACTGGATGGGCTACCAGGAGTACGGCACCGCGCCGCGCATGTTCGGCTTCCAGGCCAGCGGCGCCGCGCCCATCGTCAACGGCGCGCCCGTCACCCACCCGCACACCATCGCCACCGCCATCCGCATCGGCAACCCTGCCTCGTGGAAGCTCGCCGAGGCGGCCCGCGACGAGTCCGGCGGGCTCATCCAGGCGGTGACCGACCGGCAGATCGCCGCCGCCTACAAGCTGCTGGCCCAGGAGGAGGGCGTGTTCGTCGAGCTGGCCTCGGCGGCCAGCGTCGCCGGCCTGCTCCACGCCCACGCGCAGGGGCTGGTCGAGCCGGGCCGGCGCATCGTCTGCACGGTCACGGGCAACGGCCTGAAGGACCCCGACTGGGCGATCTCGGGCGCTCCCGCGCCCGTCACCATCCCCATCGACGTCCACGCCGCGGCCTCCGCCCTCGGCCTCGAATGACCTTGTCCTCCCCTACGGCAAGCGGGCCCGGCGCCTCCGTGGTCACGGGGCGCCGTCCGCCGAAGGCGCGCCGCCCAGCAGGACTCCGGCGCCCGCCGTCACGGCGACCCTGAGGAGACGCATGACCGACAGCAGGGTGATCGTCCGGGTTCCGGCGACATCGGCGAACCTGGGTCCCGGGTTCGACTCCCTCGGCCTGGCGCTGAGCCTCTACGACGAGATCGAGGCGTCACTGTTCACGCCGCCCAGCGGGCAGCGCGTGGTGGAGGTCTCGATCGAGGGCGAGGGCTTCGGCGAACTCGACCTCGGTGACGAGCACCTCGTCATCCAGGCCGTGCGCAAGACCTTCGACCGGATGAACGCCCCTCGGCCGGCGGGGATCCGCCTGCACTGTCGCAACCGCATCCCGCACGCCAGGGGGCTCGGCTCGTCGTCGGCGGCCATCTGCGCGGGCATCCTCGCCGCCAGGGCGCTGGCGGGCATGCCGTACACGGCCGAGGACGGCACGGCGCTCGGCTCTGAGCGAACAGCCGACCTGAGCGACGAGGCGGTCTTCGCGCTGGCCACCGAGATGGAGGGGCATCCCGACAACGTGGCCCCCTGCCTGGCGGGCGGGCTCACCGTCGCCTGGAGCGACCACGGTGGAGTTCCGCGTATGGTGAAACTGGTCCCCGACGCGAACATCAGACCTGTGGTGCTGATACCCGCCACGCGGCTGTCCACGGAGACGGCAAGGGGACTGCTACCCAAGGACGTGCCCCACACGGACGCGTCCTTCAACGCGGGGCGGGCCGCACTGCTGATCGCCGCCCTGACCCGGCTGCCCGATCGCGAGCTGCTGCTGGCCGGCACGGAAGATCGTCTCCACCAGGACTATCGCGCGCCTGCCATGCGGCGGACCGCCGATCTGGTGGAACGACTGCGTGCCGTGGGGGTACCCGCCGTCGTTTCGGGAGCAGGTCCCACAATTCTTGCGTTTTCGACACCGGATGCGCAGGATTTGATCGCGCCAGAAGTGGGTAATGACTGGCACATCCAGCAAATGGACGTCGACCACGATGGTGCGAGCGTTCAGTTCCCCGAGACACGCTGATGCCTCTTAGACCTTCAGGGAATAGCCGTGTGCGCTGGTGATGTTAGGCTGGTAGCCGCACCAGATGCCCCCTTGTTGGGTGCGTGCTTGTCAGCCACACATCGCTGCATCATGCTTCACGTCGCGAGGCGTGAGCAGCATGGCTGTCTCCCCGAATCCGTTCGCCCCGTTCGGCCCACAACCGGTCGGCGCGACGCGAGGCGGCGAATCCGGGGAAGTGCGCGTTCGAACCACCTCGACATCTGGCTGGCGACAGCAATCTGGGGGGTTCATTCCACGTGCCACTGTCCTGTGGCGGCCTGGACGAGCCCCTCCCCAACCGTGGCGGCCGTCCTGCGCGGCGGCCGAAGATCGCAAAGTGCACCTCGACCCGGTCTGTCCCGCCGGATCGACAGCACCTCCAGGACGATCGGCTGATCACGGCCGACGCCCGACCCCTGGGAAGGACCCTTAGTTGAGCGACACCACCGAACTCCTCTCCGACGCTTCCGGCTCCGCCGCGAGCGCGTCCGGCGACACCCCCACCCGCGCCCCGGCCAAGCCTCGCGCGCGTCGCTCCGGCACCGGACTGTCCGCGAAGGTGCTGCCCGAGTTGCAGAAGATCGCCGCCGAGCTCGGCATCAGCGGGACCGGGCGGATGCGCAAGAGCGAGCTCATCGCGCGTATCCAGGAGAAGCAGGGAGTCGGCGCCGGTGACAGTGCCCCGGCGCCCGCCGAGACCGCCGCGCCCGCCGAGGCGCAGCCTGTGGCCGAGCGTCCCGCCCGCAGCCGCCGGGAACGTTCCCGCCCTGCGCCGGCCGCCGAGCCCGTGACCGCCGCCGAGCCCGTGGCGGCCCCCGAGCAGCCCGCCGTGGCCGCCGCCGCGCCCGTCGTCGAGCAGCCGCAGCAGCCGGCCGTCGAGCAGGCGGACCAGCAGGCCGAAGGCCGCGCCGAGCGTGGCGAGAGCCGCCGCGAGCGCGGCGAGCGCCGCAGCCGCCGCGAGCGTGGCGAGCGCGGTGACCGCCAGGAGCGTGGCGGCGAGCGCCAGGAGCGTGGCGAGCAGCAGCCGCAGCGCACCGACCGCGGCCAGGACCGTCAGGACCGTGACCGTCAGGACCGTGACCGCCAGGACCGTCAGGACCGTCAGGACCGTTCGCAGGATCGCGTCCAGGACCGTTCGCAGGACCGTTCGCAGGACCAGCGCGGCGGCGGCGATGACGACGAGCGCGGGCGCGGCAGGCGCGGTCGCTTCAGGGAGCGCAACCGCGGCCGCGGCCGTGACCGCTTCGACAGCAACGAGCCCGTGATCGGCGACGACGACGTTCTCATCCCGATCGCCGGCATCCTCGACATCCTCGACAACTACGCCTTCGTCAGGACCAGCGGCTACCTGCCCGGCTCCAACGACGTGTACGTGTCGCTGGCCCAGATCCGCCGCAACGGCCTGCGCAAGGGCGACGTCATCACCGGCGCCGTCCGCCAGCCGCGCGACGGCGAGCGCAGGGAGAAGTTCAACGCCCTGGTCCGCCTCGACACCGTCAACGGCATGGACCCGGAGCAGGCCCGCAACCGGCCCGACTTCAACAAGCTCACCCCGCTCTACCCGCAGGAGCGGCTGCGCCTGGAGACCGAGCCCAACATCCTGACCACGCGGATCATCGACCTCGTGTCGCCGATCGGCAAGGGCCAGCGCGGCCTCATCGTCTCCCCGCCCAAGGCCGGTAAGACGATGGTGCTGCAGTCGATCGCCAACGCGATCACCCGCAACAACCCCGAGTGCCACCTCATGGTCGTCCTCGTCGACGAGCGGCCCGAAGAGGTCACCGACATGCAGCGCTCGGTCAAGGGCGAGGTCATCCACTCGACCTTCGACCGGCCCGCCGAGGACCACACGACCGTCGCCGAGCTGGCCATCGAGCGCGCCAAGCGCCTGGTCGAGCTGGGCCACGACGTGGTCGTCCTGCTCGACTCCATCACCCGCCTCGGCCGCGCCTACAACCTGGCCGCCCCGGCGTCCGGACGCATCCTGTCCGGTGGTGTCGACTCGACCGCGCTCTACCCGCCGAAGCGTTTCTTCGGCGCCGCGCGCAACATCGAGAACGGCGGCTCGCTGACGATCCTCGCCACCGCCCTGGTCGAGACCGGGTCCAAGATGGACGAGGTCATCTTCGAGGAGTTCAAGGGCACCGGCAACATGGAGCTCAAGCTCAACCGCTCCCTGGCCGACAAGCGCATCTTCCCCGCGGTCGACGTCGACGCGTCCGGCACGCGTAAGGAAGAGATCCTCATGGCCAAGGAGGAGCTCCAGATCGTCTGGAAGCTCCGCCGCGTGCTCCACGCACTGGACATGCAGCAGGCGCTCGAGCTGCTTCTGGAGAAGATGAAGGAGACGAAGTCCAACGCGGAGTTCCTCCTTCAGGTCCAGAAGACGACGGTCAGCTCCGACCGCGACTAGCGCGACGTCACGCGAAAGCGCCTCGGGTCTCGCACCCGGGGCGCTTTCGGGCTTCCAGGGCGCGTGCCGGGGATCGGGCCGCGCCGTGCGGACGGTTGCCGCCGGACCGTCCGCTGGGCTCTGCGGTTGCCGGCGGGGGTTCGGGCCCATCGGCCGCCGGACACAGGAAAACGGCCCGCCCCCTGGAAAGTGCCGTGAGGGGAGCGGGCCGTTCGTGCCGATCAGGGACGCCGTTACTTCACGTCCACGTACTCCTGGGCCGACCAGGAGCTGTACGTCTTGCCGGACGCCGGCACCTTGGCGCGCCAGTAACCGTCGTAACGCTGCTTGACCGCCTTGGTGTACTTGCCGGTCGACGTGGCCTTCGCGAAGCCCATGAACTTGTACGACTTGGTGCCCTTCTTCTTGAAGTACACCTCGACGACCTTGCCCGAGTACGCCTTGGTCCCCCGATAGACCTTGCCGTAGATCTTGAAGGCCTTGCCGGTCGTCGCCTTGTTCGGCGCGGTCAGCGTGATCTTCGACTTCGACTTCTTCGACGTTCCGCCGGCCGGCGCGTTGACGGTGAACGAGCCGACGCCCTTGAGGGTCTCGTTGCCGCGGCTCGCGGAGATCTCCAGCGTCCACGCGCCGGGCGCGCTGTCGTCGGTGAAGTAGACGGCGCCGGTGTAGTAGCCGTCGGTGTCGACTTCCAGGCTGCCGAGGTCGTAGTACTCGGAGGTGGTGTCGCTGACCATCTTGCCGCTGACGAGCGTGGCGTCCTTGACGGCGGCGCGGACGGAGACCTTGACCTCCTTGCCCTTGATCAGGTCGACCGGGTTGGGGGTGATGGAGGCGCCGGTGATTCCCTGCTTGGCCGCGACCTTGACGGTGAAGTTGTTCGTGCCGCGAGAGGTCACGATGGTCAGGGTCCAGTCGCCGGACGGGTCGTCCTTGGAGATGGTGAACTTGCCGCTGCCCGGCGCGGAGGCGGGGCGCGGCTGGTTCTCGCCCACGTGGGCGGGCGCGGTGTAGGAGACGTTCAGCGGCCTGGCGCTCTTGCCGGGCGGGGTGATGGCGGCCGAGCCGATCGTCACCTTGTCGGCGTCCGTCGTGGCGGCGGTGCCGGTGCCGAGCGGGTTCGACACCTGGAAGGTGAACGAGACCTCGATCTCCTTGTCAGCGGGCACGTACGCGTTGCCGACGGACACACTGGTGATGTCGTCGGCCACCGCGTGGACCGCCCGCGACACGGATGCGCTGGCCGAGGAGAGGCCGGCACCCCCGACGAGCACAGCCACCCCCGTTGCGGTCGCCAGCAGCAACCGCATCCTTCTTTTCATGTGATGGGGCCCCTTGCATCAGTTTGAAATGTAACAAAAGTTACGGTTTGGACACCGGAGCCTAGTGTGCCTGGGGTGACCCGTCCACAAGATCGGCGGGAATCGCTCGTGGCCTGGGATGGTTCAAGGATCTGGCACACTGGTAGCTGAACCGAAGCGGTACCGGTTCCCGCAGCGCGCGACCGACCGTGTGCGACCGCGCGCAAGCCGTACGGAGCGACCCGGCGACCGCATCTCGAAAGGACAGCCATGAAGCGCGACATCCACCCCGAGTACAACGTGACGCAGGTGACCTGCACCTGCGGCAACTCCTTCACCACGCGCAGCACCGCGAAGAACGGCGTCATCCACGCCGACGTGTGCTCGGCCTGCCACCCGTTCTACACGGGCAAGCAGAAGATCCTCGACACCGGCGGTCGCGTGGCGCGCTTCGAGCAGCGCTTCGGCAAGAAGGCCAGCAAGTAGCTTCCCTCACGCCGGCCCGGAGACGCGCGTCCGCGCTCCCGGGTCGGCGTTCGTGGTGAAGAGGGCGGCGACAAAGCGGAAGAAGGACGCACGGTGAATCTCGACGAACTGCTCGGTGAGTACGCCGAGCTGGAGCAGCAGCTCGCGGACCCCTCCGTGCACGCCGACCAGAACAAGGCCCGCACGCTCGGCAGGCGCTACCGTCAGCTGACGCCCGTCATCGGCACCTACCGGGAGCTCGAGGCCGTCCGCGACGACCTGGCCGCGGCCAAGGAGCTGGCGGCCGAGGACGCCGCCTTCGCCGAGGAGGCCGCCCAACTGGAGGAGCGCGTCCCCAAGCTGGAGGACAAACTCAAGCACCTGCTCATCCCGCGCGATCCCAACGATGACAAGGACATCATCATGGAGATCAAGCAGGGTGAGGGCGGCGAGGAGTCGGCGCTGTTCGCCGGCGACCTGCTGCGGATGTACCTGCGCTACGCCGAACGGGTCGGCTGGAAGACCGAGATCATCGACGCCCAGCACTCCGACCTCGGCGGCTACAAGGACGTCACGATCGCCATCAAGGCCAAGGGCGACGAGGGCGTCTGGTCGCGGCTGAAGTACGAGGGCGGCGTGCACCGCGTGCAGCGGGTGCCGGTCACCGAGTCGCAGGGCCGGATCCACACCAGCGCCACCGGCGTGCTGGTCTACCCCGAGGCCGAAGAGGTCGAGGTCACCATCGACCCCAACGACCTGCGCGTCGACGTCTACCGCTCCAGCGGCCCCGGCGGGCAGAGCGTCAACACCACCGACTCGGCGGTCCGCATCACGCACCTGCCGACGGGCGTGGTCGTCTCCTGCCAGAACGAGAAGAGCCAGCTCCAGAACAAGGAGTCGGCGATGCGCATCCTGCGCGCCAGGCTGCTGGCCGTGGCGCAGGAGGAGGCCGAGGCCGCCGCCCAGGCCGAGCGCAAGTCACAGGTCCGCACGATGGACCGCTCCGAGCGCATCAGGACCTACAACTTCCCCGAGAACCGCATCTCCGACCACCGCGTCGGGTTCAAGGCGTATAACCTCGACCAGGTGCTCGACGGAGAACTGAGCGCTGTCACCCAGGCCCTCATCGACGCCGAAATGGCGGAGAAGCTCGCACAACACTCATGACATTCCTGCTGGACGAGATCGCCCTCGCAACCGCTCGGCTGGCCGAGGCCGGGGTGCCGTCGCCGCGCACTGACGCCGAGGAGATCGCGGCGTTCGTCCACGGCGTGCGCAGGAGCGCGCTCCACACGGTCAAGGACGCCGACTTCGACGCCCTCTTCTGGGAGGGCGTGGCCAGGCGCGAGGCCAGAGAGCCACTGCAGCACATCACCGGCCACGCCTACTTCCGCTACCTGGAGCTGGCGGTCGGCCCCGGCGTCTTCGTGCCGCGCCCCGAGACCGAGGTCGTCGCGGGCTGGGCGATCGAGCGCCTGCGCGAGATGGACGTCGCCGAACCGCTCGTGGTCGATCTCGGCACCGGTTCGGGCGCCATCGCGCTGTCGATCGCGCAGGAGGTCGCGCTCGCCCAGGTGCACGCGGTCGAGGTCGACCCCGACGCGTACGGCTGGGCCAAGCGCAACATCGCCGAGCACGGCCAGGGCCGGGTCCACCTGCACCCCGAGGATCTCGCCGACGCGCTGCCCGAGCTGAACGGCAAGGTCGACCTCGTCATCTCCAACCCGCCCTACATCCCGCCCGGCGCGATCCCGCGCGACCCCGAGGTGCGCGACTACGATCCGGCGCGGGCGCTGTACGGCAGCGGCGCCGACGGCCTCAACGAGGTCAGAGCCGTCGAGCGTACGGCTCGCCGCCTGCTCAGGCCGGGCGGCCTGGTGGCCGTCGAGCACGCCGACGAGCAGGGCCAGGCCGTCTACCGGCTGTTTCCCGAGGACAAGGGCTGGCGCGACGCCCGGCTGCGCCAGGACCTCACCCGCAGGGACCGCTTCGTCACCGCCAAGTTCGGCCAGGAATAGGATGCACGCCGTGGGACGACGTTACGACTGCGCAGACCCCGACCAGCGGGCCGCGGGCCTGACCGACGCGGCTTCGGCCGTACGCAAGGGTGAGCTCGTGGTGCTGCCCACGGACACCGTCTACGGCATCGGCGCCGACGCCTTCACCCCGTCGGCGGTGACCGCGCTGCTCGAGGCCAAGGGCCGGGGGCGCGACATGCCGCCGCCCGTCCTCGTCGGCACCGTGCGCGCGGCCAACGCCCTGGTGGAGGACCTAGGCCCGTACGGCCAGGACCTCATCGACGCTTTCTGGCCCGGCCCGCTGACGCTGGTGTGCAAGGCGAACCGGTCGCTGTCGTGGGACCTCGGCGACACCAAGGGCACGGTCGCGCTCCGGATGCCGCTCCACCCGGTCGCGCTCGACCTGCTGAAGGAGACCGGGCCGATGGCCGTCTCCAGCGCCAACCGGTCCGGCGCGCCCGCCGCGACGACCGCGAGCGACGCCGAGCAGCAGCTCGGCGACTCGGTGACGGTCTACCTGGACGGCGGCGCGTGCGCCGACAACACGCCGTCGACGATCATCGACCTGACCACGGCGGTGCCCCGCCTGCTCAGGAAGGGCGCCATCCCGGTGGAGAAGCTGCGCGGCATCGTGGGCTACGTCGCCACCGACGATTGATGCCGTCTGTTTATCCCTGAGGCGGGGGGCTCCGCCTGCACCTACCGTGTGGCCCATGGGCTCGTTGGACGGTATGGATCCGACCCTGGTACGCGACCTGCTGGCCGAGGTACGGCGGGCCGCCGAGCAGATGCGCACGATCGAGGCCAGGGTCGCGCAGGTGACCAGGACCGCGGGGCTGGCGACACCCGCGACACACCGGCCCTCGCAGGTGGCCGACGCGTGCGAGACCATGGCGCGCGACGTCACGGCGCGGCTCGCGCTGCTGGAGAAGAAGGAGGCCGCGCCCCGGGCGGGGGAGCAGGCCAAGGACGTGTCGATGAACGGCACGCCCGCCTCCGGCAAGGACGAGGACCCGGACCGCGACCGCCCCACCCCGAAGGACGCGACGGAGCACCGCCCCTCTCCGAAGGAGCCGCACGAGAGTCCCCAGGATCAGCGGAACGTCGGCAGGGACCCGCGGGAGGACCCGAAGGAGCGGCGTGACGTCGGCAGGGAGCCGCGGGAGGACCCGAAAGAGACGCGTGACGTCGGCAGGGAGCCGCGGGAGGACCCGAAAGAGACGCGTGACGTCG
>NZ_JBSGJX010000015.1:0-84264 GCF_053605785.1 Nonomuraea sp. NPDC003754 | reverse complement strand
CGCGTGACGTCGGCAGGGAGCCGCGGGAGGACCCGAAAGAGACGCGTGACGTCGGCAGGGAGCCGCGGGAGGACCCGAAAGAGACGCGTGACGTCGCCAAGGAGTCACGGGAGAGTTCGAAGGAGTCGCGCGAGCTCTTCCAGGAGCCCAAGGAGACGCCGAAGGACCAGCGTGACGACGACAGGGCCTCGCGCACGGCCAACCCCCGCGAGACGACGCCCCCCGAACCGCAGCCGAAGCGGGACCCCGCTCCGCCGGACCCCACCCCGAGGAGCGAGACGCCCCGGGACACGACGCCCGCCGACCCGCCCGGGAACGACCAGCCGCATCCCCCTGCCAGGGCGCACGAGCCGAACAACGACGACACCGCCCGCAGGCCGGAGCAGCCGAAGGACGAGACGCCGAGCAGGCCCGACCAGCCAAGGGACGACTCCACCAGGTCCGGCCATCCAGACACCACCCGGCCCGATCAGCCGAGAGACGACTCCGCCACGTCTGACCGGCCGAAGGACGGCCCGGAGCAGCCGCAGCCTCGCGCGGACGACCCCAAGGACGGCTCGGAGCAGCCGCAGCCTCGCGCGGACGACCCCAAGGACGGCTCGGAGCAGCCGCAGCCCCGCGCGGACGACCCCAAGGACGGCGGGAGGGACAGCCGTCACGACCGGGTGACCGATCCCGGCCGATCCGGCCAGGACGTCCTCGACACCCCGGGCAAGGACCACCCCGACGACGTCGACCAGACCGACCCCGGCAAACCGCAGGTCGTCGAGGTGGACGGGGTCAAGGTCCTGCAGATCCCGCTCGACCCGCCGACGGCTCGCGAGGTCGCCGACCTGCTGGAGCACGCCGACGCCGTCCAGCCTGCCGACCTGCCCGCCGTCGAGGGCGCGACGGACTCCGCCGGGGCGCCGGAGGGTACGGCAGGCCGTACGGGGAGCTCGGATGCCACCGGCGCTACCCACGCCACCTGGGCGAACGACGGCAGCGACGTCGTGTCGGCGCAGGCCAGGCCGCCGTCGGACGGGGCGGTGAAGTCGCTCGTGGACAACGCGAGCACGATTACGCCGAAGGAGATGCCGGGCGTGCAGCTGCCCACGGGGGAGTGGGGCAGACCGGCGGTTCCTGAGCACTTCCGCCCCGACGGCCCCACGGGCTCGGTGGATCCGGGCGGGCCGGTGCCGCAGGGTCAGGACTCCACCGGTCAGCCTCCGGCGGACGCCCGCGCAGCGAACGGCCAGATCTCCGGAGCCGCCCACGACGCCGCGCCGCGCCATGCCGAAGGGCGGCCGGAGCCCGGCCCCCAGGTGTCTGAACCGCCGCCAGCAGGCGGCCCACGACCTGCCGAAGGCACGACCGGGGCCGTTCACGGTGCTCCGGCCGCCTACGCGGAAGATCCGTCACCGACGGGACCTGTCGGTGACGGCGTCGCGAGATGGGCGAACGACGGCAGCGACGTCGTGTCCATGGACGCGAAGCCCCCGTCGGCCGCGGCCCTGGAAGCGTTGATGGACAACGCGAGCGACATCGAGCCGATGGAGATGCCCGGCGTGCACGTCCCGCCGGGAGAGTGGGGCACGGGGGTCTGGGTTCCGGAGAGCATCCAGCCCGACGGCCCCGCGGGCGCGGTGGAACCCGCCGGCCCGGCCCCGCACGCGCAGGATCCCGGCGGCCGGCCCTCCGCGGCCGCCGAGGGCGGGAACGGGCAGCCTTCCTCGCACACCGGCGACCCGCGTCCGGCGACCGGCGCGGGTCCCACGGCGGCCAGTACGAGCCCGACGACGACCGGCGCGAGTTCTATGGCTGCCGGTGCGGACGCGGTGCTGGACGGCGACGGGCCTGGAAAGTGGGCGAACGACGGCAGCGACGTCGTGTCCGTGGACGCGAAGCCCCCGTCGGCCGCGGCCCTGGAAGCGTTGATGGACAACGCGAGCGACATCGAGCCGATGGAGATGCCCGGCGTGCACGTCCCGCCGGGGGAGTGGGGCAAGGGGGTCTGGGTCGCCGATGACGTCGGGCCGGACGGCGAGCCGGGCCGGGTGGAGCCGAACGCGCCCGGCAGGCCGATCGTGCCGCCCGGCAGCTGAGCGAACGCCGGGCAACGAAGAGCATGCCGGGCAGCTGAGCTGAGCGCACGCCGGGCAACGAGGAGCATGCCGGGCAGCTGAGAGGAAGTGTCGCATGTACGTCGATCCACCGGCCCCGCAGCCGCGCCAGCCGGGCGAGCAGCCGCCCGCGACCGGCTCGGGAAGCCCCCTGGACGGCCAACCGCGGGCCTGGGAGTTCAATCCCGACTACCAGCGCCTGGTGACCGCCTGGCAGGCCGTTCTGCCCATGCTGGAGACGTTGACGGCCACCCTGGACAAGGCGTACGGGCTGGCGCGCAGCCCCCAGACGTGGGACGCGCCGGTCGGTGCCCGGTATGTCGAGGATCTGGGTGAATGGCGGAACAGGCTGGCGTTGTACCGGCAGGCGGTGCTCACGGCGATCAGCGACCAGGCGGCCGACACACCGCGGTGGGTTCCGGCCGCGGTCGGCGCTCCCCATGCCTTCTCGTGATTGTGGGTTTACAGTGGTGAGATGGGCTACGCACCCCATTACGGCCCGGACTTCGGGGTTCTCCAGCGGGAGGACCCTGAGATCGCGCAGGTGCTGCTCGACGAGCTGGATCGGGTGCGGGGCGGCCTGCAGCTGATCGCCAGCGAGAACTTCACCTCTCCCGCGGTGCTGGCCGCGCTGGGATCGACGCTCACCAACAAGTACGCCGAGGGCTATCCAGGCCGGCGCTACTACGGCGGTTGCGAGGTCGTCGACCGGGCCGAACTGCTGGCGACGGAGCGCGCCAAGCGGCTGTTCGGCGCCGAGCACGCCAACGTGCAGCCGCATTCGGGCGCCAGCGCGAACCTGGCCGCCTACGCCGCGCTGCTCCAGCCAGGCGACACGATGCTGGCCATGGCGCTGCCGCACGGCGGTCACCTCACCCACGGTTCGCGGGTCAACTTCTCCGGCCGCTGGTTCGACGTGGTGTCGTACGGGGTGCGCCGCGACACCGAGCTGATCGACTACGACGAGGTGCGCGATCTGGCGCTGCGGCGCCGGCCCAAGCTCATCGTGTGCGGGGCGACGGCCTATCCGAGGCTGATCGACTTCGGTGTCTTCCGCGGCATCGCCGACGAGGTGGGCGCGTGGTTGCTGGCCGACGTCGCGCACACGATCGGCCTGATGGCCGGTGGCGCGATCCCCTCGGCCGTGCCGTACGCGGACGTCGTCACCTTCACCACGCACAAGACGCTGCGCGGGCCGCGCGGCGGCGCCATCCTGTGCACGGCGGAGCTGGCGGCACGGGTCGACAGGGCGGTGTTCCCGTTCGTGCAGGGCGGTCCGCTCATGCACGCGGTCGCGGCGAAGGCGGTGGCGTTCGGTGAGGCGGCGCGGCCGGAGTTCGCCGGCTACGCGCGGGCGGTGGTCGACAACGCCCGCGCGCTGTGCGAGGCGCTCGAGGGCATGCGGCCGGTGTCCGGTGGCACCGACACGCATCTGGCGCTGGTGGACCTGCGCGGGTGCGGGGTGACGGGGGTGGAGGCCGAGCGGCGGTGCGCCGCGGCCGGCATCACGCTGAACCGCAACGCCATCCCTTACGATCCTGAGCCACCGGCTGTCACGTCGGGGCTGCGGGTGGGCACGCCGTGCCTCACGGCGCAGGGCATGGGAACCGAGCACATGAAGGAGGTGGGAACGCTGGTGTCGCGCGCGGTGAGATATCCCGAAACAGTGGATGAAGTGCGGGAACGCGTCACCGAGCTGGCGGCGGAACATCAGCCTTATCTCAGTGAATTATAAGGTGATCTGTGTCGATTTCCGGTCACAGCTGGCCGGGGTATCCGGGAAACTAGGTCCGTGCGCGAATACCTCTTCATGGCGCTGGCAGCGGCGGCGGTGACGTACCTGCTCGTCCCGCTGGTCCGGCGTTTCGCCATCCGTATCGGAGCCATGCCCGAGGTTCGCGATCGCGACGTGCACACCACTCCGACTCCGCGGCTCGGCGGGCTCGCGATGTACGGCGGGCTGGTCGCAGGACTGCTGACGGCGACCCAGCTCGACAAGACCGGCGGCGTCCTCGCCCAGGACAGCACCGTCCTCGCGCTCATCGTCGCGGGCGGGCTCATCACACTGACCGGCTTCCTCGACGACTGGTGGGGCATGGACGCCTTCATCAAGCTGGGCGGCCAGATCGGCGCGGCGGGCGTGCTGGTCTATTTCGGGCTGTACCTGCCGTGGATCCCCTGGGTCAGCGGCGAGAGCATCGGCCTCGCGCCGGATCTGAGCGCGATCATCACGATCCTGGTCGTGGTGATCTCCATCAACGCGGTCAACTTCGTCGACGGCCTGGACGGCCTGGCCGCCGGCATCGTCGGCATCGCCGCCGCGGCCACCTGGGTCTACGCCATCTTCCTCGACCAGAACATCGAGCAGAACAGGATCAACACCACGGCGGCCATCACCGCGATCCTGATCGGCATGTGCCTGGGCTTCCTGCCGCACAACTTCCACCCCGCCAGGATCTTCATGGGCGACACCGGGGCGATGCTCCTCGGCCTGGTCCTGGCCGCGTCGCTGATCACCGTCACGCCCGTCGACGCCGACGTGATCGAGGGCATGAACAGGTTCGGCGCGCTGATGCCGATCCTGCTGCCCGCCGCGGTGATGGTGCTGCCGCTCATCGACCTGATAAGCGCGGTCATCCGGCGCACGTCGATGGGCCTGTCGCCGTTCGCGCCCGACCGGGGCCACCTGCACCACCGCCTGCTCGACATCGGCCACTCGCACCGGCGCACCGTACTGATCATGTACGCGTGGACGTCGCTGTTCGCGCTCGGCCTGGTCGGCATGTCGGTCACCGGTGTGCCCGTCGTGTTCTTCCCGATCGTCATCGCGCTGGCGATCGGTGTGCTGGTGCTGATGGCGCTGCCGCGCTGGCGCGGAAGGGGCGGCTCGCATTCCGCCAAACGTAAGGGCAAACCGGACGATGAGGACGATGGTCCGCCTACCGGTCCGATGCCTCCCATCAGCGCCGATGTCACCTCGATGAGCCAGGTCAGTGATGACTCCCACGTTCTCCCCGCGTTTCCCGCCCGTTCGCCTTGATCGCGAACTAGAAAGGGCAGGTAAAGGCGGTCGTCGGCGAGCTTGTGATATCTTTCACGAGCAGGCCCTCATAGAGTACGGCTCATGGGGTAGCAATCGCTCGCTTGTTAACTGACTTATGGAGCACCGATGCAGGCAAACGACGTGCGCGTCCTCAAGAGCGCCGCGCTACCCACGGTGGTGGTGGGTGCCGTCGCTGTCATCGTGGCTTTCGTTCTCGCCGGCGGTAAGGGCGTCCTCGGCGCCCTCGTCGGTCTCGCGCTGGTGGCTGTCTTCTTCAGCATCAGCGTGGTGGCGGTGTCCTACGCCGCCCGCGTCTCCCCGCAGATGATGGCCATCGCCGCCATGCTCAGCTACGTCGTCAAGGTGCTCGTCATCCTCGCGATGCTGAACGCCTTCGGCGACACGACCGCGTGGGAGCCGAAGGCCTTCGCCTGGACCGTCGTGCTCGGCACCATCGCGTGGACCGCCGGTGAAGTGCGCGCCTTCATCAAGACCAAGATGCTTTACGTGGACCCCGAGGCCAAGGTGCCCGGGCGGGACCTGTCATGAACCCCGGTAAAGTAACCGGGCCCGATATGACTAGTCCTGCCTGTGCCTGCTATCGTCGGGCGCGCGATGAGCGAAGAGAAACGCCGGCCCGAGGACGACGGTCGCGACTTCGCCAACGCCGCGTGGTCGATTCCCAGCTCCCTGATCTCCGGGATGGTTGTCTACGGCGGTGCTGGCTGGTTGCTGGACCGGTACCTCGACACGTCCGCGTTCTTCCCCATAGGCATCGTCCTGGGGACAGTGCTCGCCGTCTACCTGGTCTACCGGAAGCACGGCCGCTAACTCCGCGCGGCGGTACCACCCGCCGAAGCACCTTTGTTGTGACCACCTACCACGCTGAAGGGAACGCCGCGTGATCGCGCTGACGCTCCTCGCCGATCCTGATCAGTTCCAGGCTCCGACGCCGGAAGAGCTGTTCGAACTTCCTCCGATCATTCCGGGGGTCGACTGGTTCACCAAGCCGGTGCTGCTGGCGATCCTCAGCTCGATCATCGTGCTCGCCTTCGTCTGGGCGGCGTTCTCCAATCCGAAGATCGTGCCCAGGGGCATCCAGAACATCGCCGAGATGGGCTACATGTTCGTGCGTGACCAGGTCGCCCGGCCCTTCCTGGGCAAGGACGCCGACCGGTTCATGGGCCTGCTCCTCAGCATGTTCTTCGTGATCTGGGTCTGGAACGTGATGGGTGTCATCCCGCTCGCCCAGTTCCCCGTCGCCTCGCACATCGCCTTCCCGATCGTGCTCGCCGTCTCGATCTACGTGCTGAAGCTCTACCTCGGCTTCAAGACCCAGGGCGTCGGCGGCTACTTCAAGAACATGATGTTCCCGCCCGGGCTTCCGAAGGGCATCTACGCGCTGCTGGCGCCGATCGAGTTCCTCTCGAACATGATCATCGCGCCCTTCACGCACGCGGTGCGACTCTTCGCCAACATGTTCGCCGGCCACATGCTCCTTGCCTTCTTCAGCGCGGTCGGCTTCTGGTTCCTTTTCGAGAAACTGACCCCTCTCGGTGCGCCGATCGGCGTCCTCGGCGTCCTGATGACCGTCATCATGACCGGCTTCGAGATGTTCATCCAGTTCCTGCAGGCGTTCCTCTTCGCGATGCTGGCTGCGATGTACATCGGCAACAGCCTGCACCCGGAGCACTAGAACCACCTAGCGGTATATCCAGACCGGTGATACACCGCATCACCGGCCGACCAAGTAAAGGAAAACATCAATGAGCCTTCTCGCTGAGGTCTCCGGCAACGTCACCGCCATCGGCTACGGTCTCGCCGCCATCGGCCCCGGCATCGGCGTCGGCATCATCTTCGGTCAGGGCGTGCAGGCCATCGCGCGTCAGCCCGAGGCTTACGGCCTGATCCGCCAGAACATGCTCCTCGGCTTCGTTCTGACCGAGGCTCTGGCCCTGATCGGTCTGGTCGCGCCGTTCATTTTCGCGAACCTGTAAGACCGAAGACCACCCTGACTGAAAGGCTGCATCCATGAATACGGCAGCTTCGCTCCTCGCGTCGGAGGGCGGCGCCAACCCGCTCATTCCGCACGTGTACGAGCTGGTCGTGGGCATCTTCGCGTTCTTCGCCGTCCTCCTCGTCGTCGGTAAGATCCTCACTCCGCGCATCCAGAAGACTCTGGCCGAGCGGACCGACGCGATCGAGGGCGGCATCAAGAGGGCGGAGGACGCCCAGGCCGAGGCGCAGGCGCTGCTCAAGCAGTACCGCGACCAGCTGGCCGAGGCCAGGCACGAGGCCGCCAGGCTGCGCGAGGAGGCTCGCGAGCAGGGCGCCCAGATCAAGGCCGAGCTCCGCGAGGAGGCTCAGGTCGAAGCGCGCCGCATCGTCGAGGCGGCGCACGCGCAGATCGAGGCCGACCGCCAGCAGGCGTTCAGCCAGCTGCGCACCGAGATCGGTCGGCTGTCGACCGACCTCGCCGCCCGCATCGTCGGCGAGTCCCTCGAGGACGAGGCGCGTCAGCGCCGCATCGTCGACCGGTTCCTTGACGAGCTGGAGAGCTCCTCTGCGCAGGCGGTGCGCTGATGAGAGGCTTGAGCAGGAGTTCGCTGGCCGCTGTTGAGGAGCGCTTCAACACGGTGGCGGCCTCGGCGGACTTGGGGCGCCTGGCCGACGACCTGAGCGCCATCGTGGACCTGCTCGACCGCGAGCACGGCCTGCGCCGGAACCTTTCGGATCCGGCGCGGCCCGCAGCCCAGAAGGCCCAGGTCATCCGCACGCTGCTCGAGGGCAAGGTCAGCGAGGCCGCGCTGGAGACCGCCGTCGCGGCGGTCGAGGCCAAGTGGTCGCGCGCCAGTGACCTGACCGACGCGCTCGAGCGGCTCAGCGTGATCGCCTCGGCCGCTCAGGCCGAGTCCGAGAGCCGGCTGGACGACGTGGAGGACGAGCTCTTCCGCTTCAGCCGCATCATCGCCGCCAACCCCGACCTGCGACGCGCGCTCGCCGACCCGGCCGCGCCCGCCGAGGGCAAGGAGCGGCTGCTGACGGAGCTGATCGGTGACAAGGTCGCCGCTGCGAGCCAGCGTCTCATCACGCAGCTGGCAGTTCGTCCGAGAGGACGTAGCCTGGAGACGGGCCTGGAGGAGTACTCCTGGCTCGTCGCGGAGCAGCGCCAGCGTCTGGTGGCGGTGGTTCGCAGCGCAGTGGCGCTGACCGACGTGCAGCGGCAGCGTCTGGGTGCGTGGCTGCGCACCTCCTATGGCCGTGACGTTCACGTGAACGTCGAGGTGGACCCGCGAGTGCAGGGTGGTTTCTCGGTTCGCATCGGCGACGAGGTCATCGACAGCACGATCGCGGGACGAATCGAAGAAGTCCGCCGCCGGTTGGCCGGCTAGGCGAATAGGGAGACAGAGAAGAGATGGCGGAGCTTACGATCCGGCCGGACGAGATCCGGGACGCGCTTGAGCGCTTCGTCCAGGCGTACGAACCGGAAGGCGCCGCGCGCGAGGAGATCGGGACCGTCGTCGACTGTGGCGACGGCATCGCCCATGTCTCCGGCCTTCCCTCGGCGATGGCGAACGAGCTGCTCGAGTTCGAGGACGGCACGCGCGGCCTGGCACTGAACCTCGACACCCGCGAGATCGGTGTCGTTATCCTCGGCGACTTCAGCAAGATCGAAGAGGGCCAGTCGGTCCGCAGGACCGGCGAGGTCCTGTCGGTGCCGGTCGGCGACAACTTCCTCGGTCGCGTCGTCGACCCCCTGGGCAACCCGCTCGACGGCAAGGGCGCCATCGAGGCCGAGGGCCTGCGCGCTCTCGAGCTGCAGGCCCCCTCCGTCGTGCAGCGCCAGCCGGTGAAGGAATCCCTCGCCACCGGCATCAAGGCGATCGACGCCATGACCGCGATCGGCCGTGGTCAGCGCCAGCTGATCATCGGTGACCGTGGCACCGGCAAGACCGCGATCGCCGTCGACACCATCCTCAACCAGCGCGACAACTGGCTGTCCGGCGACCCGGCCAAGCAGGTGCGCTGCATCTACGTCGCCGTCGGCCAGAAGGGCTCGACGATCGCGCAGGTCCGTGGCCGCCTCGAGGAGGCGGGCGCGATGGAGTACACCACCATCGTCGCCGCCCCCGCCTCCGACCCGGCCGGCTACAAGTACATCGCCCCCTACACCGGTTCCGCCATCGGGCAGCACTGGATGTACCAGGGCAAGCACGTCCTGATCGTCTTCGACGACCTGACCAAGCAGGCCGACGCCTACCGCGCCGTCTCCCTGCTGCTGCGTCGCCCGCCGGGCCGTGAGGCCTTCCCCGGCGACGTCTTCTACCTCCACTCCCGCCTGCTGGAGCGCTGCGCCAAGCTCTCCAACGAGATGGGCGGTGGCTCGATGACCGGTCTGCCGATCATCGAGACCAAGGGCAACGACGTGTCGGCCTTCATCCCGACCAACGTCATCTCCATCACCGACGGCCAGGTCTTCCTCGAGACCGACCTGTTCAACGCCGGTGTGCGCCCTGCCATCAACGTCGGTATCTCCGTCTCCCGAGTCGGTGGTTCGGCGCAGGCCAAGGCGATGCGCAAGGTCGCGGGCACGCTCCGTCTGGCCCTGTCGCAGTACCGTGACCTCGAGGCGTTCGCCTCGTTCGCCTCCGACCTCGACGCCGCCTCCAAGGCTCAGCTCGAGCGTGGTCTGCGCCTGGTCGAGCTGCTCAAGCAGCCGCAGTACAGCCCGTTCTCCCTGGAGCGCGAGGTCGTCTCGGTCTGGGCCGGCACCACCGGTGAGCTCGACGAGGTTCCGGTCGAGGACATCCGCCGCTTCGAGGGCGAGTTCCTCGACTACATCCAGAGCTCCCACAAGGGCGTCTTCACCAGCATCGCCGAGACCAGGGACCTCAGCGACGACACGGTGACCGCCCTCAAGGACGCCATCACCGAGTTCAAGAAGGGCTTCACCACCTCTTCGGGTGAGCTGCTCGTCAAGGACGAGCCTGTCGCGCCGCTGGACGCCGACGAGGTCGGCCAGGAGAAGATCCGCAAGGTCGTCCGCCCGGCGGAGAAGAAGTAGCCGATGGGTGCCCAGCTAAGGCTGCTGCGGCGGCGGATCAAGTCGGTCGAGTCGACCGCCAAGATCACGCGCGCCCAGGAGCTCATCGCCTCGTCACGGATCGTGCGGGCGCAGCAGCGGATGCAGGCGGCGGTGCCGTACGAGCGGGAGATCACCCGCGCCGTCACGGGCGTCGTCAGCAACGCGGCGAGCGTCGACCATCCGCTGACCGTGGAGAAGGACCAGCCGCAGACGGCGGGCGTGCTCATCGTCACCAGCGACAGCGGCTTCTGCGGCGGCTTCAACGCCAACGTGCTGCGTGAGGCCGAGGCGCTGCGTGGTCACCTCGAAGGGCGGGGTCTCCAGGTCAAGCCGTTCGTCAGCGGGCGCAAGGGTGTCACCTGGCACTCCTTCCGCGGTCGCGAGATGGCCGGCGAGTGGGTCGGGTTCTCCCGCAGGCCGTCCTACGCCAACGCCAAGGAGATCGCCAACGAGCTGATCGAGGCGTTCAAGGACGAGAACGGGATCGACGAGATCCACATCGTCTCGACCGAGTTCGTCTCGATGCTGACCCAGAACGTGGTGGTCAAGCGCGTCCTGCCGCTCGAGATCGAGGAGTCGGAGGCGACGGCGACCGAGACGATCCCGCCGTACTTCGAGTTCGAGCCGACCGCGGGTGACGTTCTGGACTCGCTGCTGCCGCGGTACGTGGAGTCGCGCATCTTCAGCGCGCTGCTCCAGTCCGCGGCCTCCGAGGAGGCCGCGCGCCGCCGCGCCATGAAGTCCGCGACGGACAACGCCACCGAGCTCAGGCGGGTCCTGACCCAGCAGATGAACCAGGCTCGCCAGGCCGAGATCACCCAGGAAATCAGCGAGATCGTCGGTGGCGCCAACGCGCTGGCTGACGCCGCAGCGGGGAAAGAGTGAAATGACTGCAGAGACTGTTGAGACCACGACCGGCACGGGCCGCGTGGCTCGCGTCACGGGTCCCGTCGTCGACGTGGAGTTCCCCGTCGAGGCGATGCCCGACATCTACAACGCCCTCACCGTCGAGGTGATCCTCGGCGAGGAGACCAAGACGCTGACCCTCGAGGTCGCCCAGCACCTGGGTGACAACCTGGTCCGCGCCATCTCGATGCAGCCCACCGACGGCCTGACCCGCGGTGCGGCGGTCGCCGACTCCGGCAACCCGATCTCGGTGCCCGTCGGCGACATCGTCAAGGGCCACGTGTGGAACGCGCTCGGCGAGTCGCTCGACGTGCCGACCGCCTCCCTCAAGGTCAGCGAGAAGTGGGGCATCCACCGTCCGTCCCCCGCGTTCGACCAGCTCGAGTCGCGTACCGAGATGCTGCCCACCGGCATCAAGGTCATCGACCTGCTGACGCCGTACGTGAAGGGTGGAAAGATCGGTCTGTTCGGTGGCGCCGGTGTCGGCAAGACCGTTCTGATCCAGGAGATGATCCGCCGAGTCGCGCTGAAGTTCTCGGGCACCTCGGTGTTCGCGGGCGTCGGCGAGCGTACCCGTGAGGGCAACGACCTCTGGCTGGAGATGGATGAGGCGGGCGTTCTCAAGGACACCGCCCTCGTCTTCGGTCAGATGGACGAGCCGCCGGGCACCCGTCTGCGTGTCGCGCTCTCCGCGCTGACCATGGCGGAGTACTTCCGCGACGTGCAGAAGCAGGACGTGCTTCTGTTCATCGACAACATCTTCCGTTTCACCCAGGCCGGTTCCGAGGTCTCCACCCTGCTCGGCCGTATGCCGTCCGCCGTGGGTTACCAGCCCACGCTGGCCGACGAGATGGGTGTGCTCCAGGAGCGCATCACCTCGACGCGTGGCCACTCGATCACCTCCATGCAGGCGATCTACGTGCCCGCGGACGACATCACCGACCCGGCCCCGCACAACGCGTTCGCGCACCTCGACGCGCAGACCGTTCTCTCGCGGCCGATCTCGGAGAAGGGCATCTACCCCGCGGTGGACCCGCTCGACTCCTCCTCCCGCATCCTCGACCCGCAGATCGTGGGCGAGGAGCACTACCGGGTGGCCCAGGAGACCAAGCGGATCCTGCAGAAGTACCGCGAGCTCCAGGACATCATCGCGATCCTCGGTATCGACGAGCTGTCCGAAGAGGACAAGGTGACCGTCAACCGGGCCCGCCGCATCGAGCGCTTCCTGTCGCACCCGATGTACGCCGCCGAGGCGTTCACCGGCCAGCCGGGTGAGTTCGTGCCGCTGGACGAGACGATCGCCTCGTTCAAGGGGCTGTGCGAGGGTGAGTACGACCACCTGCCCGAGCAGGCCTTCTTCATGGTCGGCGGCATCGAGCAGGCCATCGCCAAGGCCAAGGAACTCTCCAAGTAATCGCCTTCGGTGCCAGGTGCGGCGACGCAAGTGCCGCACCTGGCATCTGATCGGAAAGGAACCTACACAAGTGGCGAAGCTACGCGTAGGGGTCGTCTCACCGGAGCGTGAGATCTGGTCGGGCGAGGCCGACATGGTGATTGCCAAGACCGTGGACGGCGAGATCGGTATTATGCCTCAACACGCACCGGTGCTCGGCGTGCTCGTCGAGGGCGGGGTCCTGCGTGTGAAGCGCGGCGGCGGCGAGGAGGACCTCATCGCCGCGGTGCACGGCGGGTTCATCTCCGTGGCCGACAACGAGGTGTCCGTGCTGGCCGAGGCGGCCGAGCTCGGGTCCGAGGTGGACGTCGCGGCTGCCCGCGACGCTCTCGAGCGGGCCCAGGCCTCGATCGAGGCGGACCAGGAGGACGCCGACGCGGCGCTCGAGGCCAAGCGGGCTCGGGCACGGCTGCGCGCGGCCGGCGAGGACGTCTGATCTTTCACAACATGCGGGGGCGGCGATGCTGACGATTCTCACGGACGCGCTGCTCGCTGCCCTGCTGCTCGCGGCTCTCATGATGATCCGCGGTTTCGCGCTGGCACGTTCCCGCGGGAGCGTGCCGTGTCGACTCAAGGTAGGGTCCATCACGGGTCCCGGAGGCTGGCGCAGCGGTGTAGCCCGCTATGCCGACGGGGAGCTCCACTGGATCCCGCTCATGGGTGTGCTGTTCAGGCCGCGCCACGCGATCGCGAGGCGCGGCCTGACTGTTTCCAACAGGCAGCAGCTCGGCGGCGGCCTGTGGGCGGTCGACTGCGGCGAGGTGTCGCTGGCGATGTCGGAGGACGCGCTGACGGGCTTCCTGGCGTGGCTCGAATCCGCCCCACCCAGCGCCTACCTCGACGTCGCCTGACCCACCCGGCTCCGCGACCGCTTCGTCCGGCCGGGGTCCTTCCGGGTCGCCGTCTTCTTCGGGCTCCGTGCGCCCCGCTTCGAGCTTCCTGCGCCGGGCCTTTCTGCTTCGGGCGGCCCCCCTGCTTCGGGCGGCGGGCTTCCTGCCCCGGGCTGCGGTTGTCCGCGGTTCAAGAACTCCCGGTACGGCAAGCCGGGTCACGGCCACCGCGGTCACCCGGTGGCCGCCCGTCCATCACGCCACTCCAGCGCGACTCCGGCCGGTCGCCGTCACGTCTGCCGGGTACCTCCCGGCTTCCACAGGATCTCGCCGCCGTCGTGCGAGGTGCGGCACAGGATGAACAGCAGGTCGGACAGGCGGTTGAGATACTTGGCCGGCAGCGGGCTGACGTCCTCGTGCGCCTCCAGGGCCGCCCACGCCGAACGCTCGGCGCGGCGCACCGTCACCCGGGCCACGTGGAGCTGCGCCGTGGCCGGGTCGCCGCCGGGCAGGATGAAGCTGCGCAGCGGCTTGAGGTCGGCGTTGAAGCGGTCGCACTGCGATTCGAGCCACTCGATGTAGGAGGGCTCGACGCGCAGCGGCGGGAACTCGGGGCTGTCGACGAGCGGGGTGGCCAGGTCGGCGCCCAGGTCGAACAGCTCGTTCTGGACCCGGCGCAGGACCTCGGCGATCTCGGGGGCGAGCGTGCCGTACGAGAGGGCGAGGCCGATGGCGGCGTTGGCCTCCTCGGCGTCGGCGTACGCGGCGAGTCTGGGGTCGGTCTTGGACGTGCGGCTCAGGTCGCTGAGCGCGGTCGTGCCGTCGTCGCCGGTGCGGGTGTAGATCGTGGAGAGGACGACTGGCTTGTCCTTGTCTGCGCGCGTCATGCCCCCAGCATCGCAGACGCCCCGGCCGCGACGGCCGGCGCTGCTGATCTCCTGGTGACCGGTCGAGGCGCCGGCCGGGACGGTCGCCGGTGGAGGTGACAGATGTCATGAGGGTTCGGCGCGATCTTCATGGCAGGCCGGTGATATCGGCGACTACAGCGGCGAATCCCGAAACGACAGCCTTATGGGCATGAGGACGATAGAGACGCGGGACCCCGTCGCCCCCACGACGGCGGACGGACCGGCGATCGAGGTCGCGGGTCTGCGGCAGCGGTACGGGAGCTTCGAGGCGGTGCGCGGCATCTCCTTCGAGGTGCACCCGGCCGAGCTGTTCGCGCTGCTCGGCACCAACGGCGCCGGCAAGACCACCACGATGGAGGTCCTGGAGGGCTTCACCAGGGTGAGCGAGGGCCGTGTGCGGGTCCTCGGCCTGGACCCGGTCCGCCAGCGCAGGGCGCTGCGCCCGCGCATCGGGATCATGTTGCAGGAGGCCGGTTTCCTCGGCGACCTGACCGTCGCGGAGACGGTCGCGGTCTGGAAGGGCATGAGCGCCGACGCCGGCCGTCCGCCCCTCGAGGCAGACGTGCTGGAGACCGTCGACCTGGCCGCCAAGGCCAAGACCAGGGTCCGCCAGCTGTCGGGAGGGCAGAAGCGCAGGCTGGACCTGGCGCTGGCGCTGCTGTCCCGCCCCGAGGTGCTCTTCCTGGACGAGCCCACCACCGGCATGGACCCGGAGGCCCGGCAGGCCACCTGGGAGGTCATCAGGGGCCTCAGAGCCGCCGGGACCACGGTGCTGCTGACCACGCACTACCTGGAGGAGGCCGAGCGCCTGGCCGACCGGCTGGCCATCATGCACGAGGGCGTGATCCGCACCTACGGCACGGTCGACGAGGTCGTGAGCACCACGGGCGACCAGATCACCTTCAGGCTGCCGGAGCCCGCCGAGCCGCCGTTCCTGCCCGGCGCGGCTCCCGTCGTCACCGGCAGTCAGGTCGTCTACAGCCTGGCGGGCGAGGCGCACCCGGCCCTGCGGACCCTGCTGGCCTGGGCCGACGGTCACGGTGTCATTCTCGAGCGGCTCGAGGTGCGCAGGGGCACCCTCGAGGACGCGTTCCTGCGCGTGGTGGGAGACAGGCGATGAGGACCGACGCTCTGCATGCCGTACGGCTGGCCAGGATGGATCTGAAGCTGCTGGGCCGCAACACGACCGCGATGGTCAACGTGGTGCTGCTGCCGTTCCTGTTCGGCCTGATGTTCTCGCAGAACGGCGACCAGACGTTCGTGCTCACCGGGCTGCCGGGGCTGATGGTGGTGTTCGCGGTCTTCATCAACCTGGTCAACTCCTTCACCGCGCGTCGCGAGGAGCTGGTGCTCAAGCGGCTGCGCGGCGGCCAGAGCTCGCCCGCGGCCATCTTCGGCGGCGCGGCGCTGTCGGGGCTGGCGGTGTACGCGGGCCAGGTGGCGTTGCTGAGCGTGTGGATCGACCGCTCGGGCGGCGGGCTGCCGCGGAACGTGCCCATGATGCTGGTGGCGGCCGTCCTGGGGACGGCGGTGTTCGCGCTGCTGGCCGCCGCGTTCTCGGGGATCACGCCGAACGCGGAGTTCGCCCAGGTGGCGGTGGTGCCGGTGCTGCTGGTCGCGCTGCTGGGCGCGCCGCTCATGGTGCCGTTGGAGCACATGCCCTTCGCCGCGCGGCTGGTGCCGACCACGCCCATCACCGAGATGATGCGGATGGGCTACGTCGGCGGATCGTGGGTGGACGCGCTGCCGTGGATCGGAGCGCTGGTCGTCTGGCTCGGCATCGCGGTGCTGCTGGTCAGGTGGCTGTTCCGATGGGATCCCCGGCACAGCTAGGTTTGCTGCGAGATGACCGATATCAGCACCGACTACCAGCGCCTCCGGCGAGCCACCCTGTGGAGCGTCGCCGGGGGCGCCACCCTGCCCTGGTTGAGCCTGGTGGGGGCGGTGGGTGATCCCGCCCGGCCCGCCGTGTGGCGGCTGGTGGCGGTCGCGCTCCTCCTGGTCGTCTTCACCGTCTGCTACGTGCGCGGCGCCAGGACGGTGGTCCAGGGTGAGTACCCCCGCCGTGAGGTGCTCATCACCGCGGTGCTCGGGCTGATCGCCTTCGTGCTCATCCGCGAGCAGTTCATCCCCGCCGCGGGGATTCCCGTCGCGTGGGTGGCGCTGGCCGTCCTGCGCGTGTCCAAGCTGCGGGCGGTCCTGATCGGGCTGGGCGCGGTCGCGGTCTGCAGTGCGATCGTGCCGATGGGGGTGTTCTTCTACGCGCTGATGGGCGGGGTGGTGGGCTGGCTGAGCCGCTTCCAGTTCTGGTTCTGGACGGTGGTCAAGGCCGCCCATGACGGTAGGGAGGCCCTGACCAAGCTCGCCGTCACCGAGGAGCGGCTGCGCTTCTCGCGCGACATGCACGACATCGTCGGCCACAGCCTCTCGGCCATCGCGGTCAAGAGCGAGCTGGCCGCCCGACTGGCCACAGGGGAGGCGGCCAAGGAGATGATGGAGGTCAGGCGGCTGGCCAGGGACTCGCTCAAGGAGATCCGCGCGGTGGTGCGCGGCTACCGTACGGTCGATCTCGGCGCCGAGCTGCGCAGCGTCAGAGCCGTCCTGGAGGCGGCGGGCATCAGCTGCGCCCTCGAACTGCCGCAGGACGGCCTGAGCGAGGAGGTCAGCACGCTGCTGGCCTGGCTGGTACGCGAGAGCAGCACGAACGTGCTGCGCCACAGCGCCGCGACCGCCTGCCGGATCAGGGTGGCGGCCGGAGCCGGGGAGGTGGAGCTGACCGTGAGCAACGACAACCCCAAACCGTCCAGGGGTACGGCCGGCACCGGCCTCACCGGGATGAGCGAGCGGGTGGCCGCGCTCGGCGGCGTGCTGACGGCAGGGGAGAGCAAGGGAGAGTTCGTGGTGAGGGCGAGGATCCCCGCATGATCAAGGTGCTGCTGGCCGACGACGAGCACCTCATCCGTGAGGCGCTGGCCACGCTGCTCGGCCTCGAACCGGACATCGAGGTGGTCACCCAGGTCGGCAGGGGCGACCAGGTGGTGACCGCGGTCCGCGCGCACCGGCCCGACGTGATCGTCCTCGACATCGAGATGCCCGGCATGGACGGCCTGAGCGTCGCCGAGGCGCTGCCGGGGCAGGCCATCGTGATCCTCACCAGCTTCGGCCGTCCCGGCTATCTGCGCAGGGCGCTGGCGGCGGGGGTGCGCGGGTTCATCCCCAAGGACGCCTCGGCCAGCGAGCTGGCGGCGGCGATCAGGAAGGTGCGTGACGGCGGGCGCTACCTCGACCCGGAGATGGCGGCCTCGGCGATGATGGCGGGGGAGAACCCGCTGACCGATCGGGAGCGCCGGGCGCTCGAGCTGGCGGCCGCCGGGTCGCCGGTCAGCGAGATCGCCGCGGCCATGCACCTGACGGAGGGAACGGTCCGCAACTACCTGTCGAGCGCGATCACCAAACTCGGTGCGAGCAACCGAATCACCGCAATTCGGATGGCTCGGGACATGGGTTGGCTCTGACCGGGTAACCGTACTGATGGTTGGTGTGCCGATTATCACCCCGAGAGAGAGCATGACCACGTTGCGTGATTAGATGGCAGCGTGACCTGAGGAGGTGGCATGCGGGTCAAGGGTACGCCTGGAGCTCAGGTGGTGTACGTCGGGCAGCGGCTCGACGTGGGGACCGTGTCAGGGGTCCGGCCGCGTCTGCATGGCGCGGTCGACTCGGGTCGCGGTGACCTGATCGTCGACCTCTCCCGGTTGGAGATGATCGATGCCACCGGCCTTGGCGTTCTCGTCGGCACGCATCGCCGCGCGCTGAGCGCGGATCGCCGCCTCGTTCTCCGGGGGGTGCCGCCGCGGATCATGCGGGTGCTTGCGGTGACTCGGCTGAATCGAGTGCTCCGCGTGGAAGCGCCGGCGGCCGCGGTGGCCTGAGATGACATCCGGCGGGATCGGGAGTACGCCGGAGGCCACACCATATCGGAGGGTGGAGCGCGATCAGCCGCGCTCTGCCCTCCCTCATGTCCGCCGTTCCGGATAATCCGGAAGGTGCCAATGAATGATTAGGAAAGACCGGAAATCGATCGCTGGAAGATATGGACAGCTGTGCGCACAAGCTCGTCCGTCTCGGGGGGTTGATCGGCCAGCACCCATTCGATGAGGAGCTCCTGCAGCGCTCCAATCAGCCCGAGCGCGAGCAGGTGCCGATCGAGGGGAGCCGAAGCCGGAAACGGTTGCGTCACGTCCTCGACGATGCGCGCGAAGGAGTCTATCGCCCGTTGTCGCGAGGCGGTCAGAACGTCGCCCGACCGCCGGACCTCCACATGCATGATGCGGGCTCGCCGCCAGTCGGCCGTGGCGAAGCCGATATAGGTGGTGATCCCGGCGCTGATGCGGGCCTCGAGCTGGGGCGGGGCGTCCTGAAGTGCCTTCGAGACCGCGGCCAGGGCCTCGTCGACGCAGCGCTCGTGCAGGGCTTGGAGGAGTTCCTCCCTGCCGCCGAAACACTCGTAGAAGGCGCGGTTGGAGATGCGCGCCTCCGTACACAGCCTTTCGATCGTCGTGGCAGCGAACCCCGGTTTCGCGTAGAGCGTGTACGCGGCCGCCATCAGCCGCTCCCGTCTGTCAGCCAGCCTTTGCTCGGCCGACATTCCCCGGTAAGACCGGTTCACTTTTCACCCATTCCTACATGATCGTGAGCCCCCAGAGCACACAATTATGGATGGATGATCGCAATCGGGAAAGAGCGTTTACATTAGCGCTTACGTCGGCCATGCAAAAAGGTCATCATCCTGATCAGTCGCTCAAGATCGTCAGGGTGGCGGCTGAAGGAGGTCGGAGGGAGATCACCGCGTTGGTCGCGGTCGCGCCGCCGCGCATGAGCCCGCCCGGGCGTCGCGCATCCCGGGGTCGGCGGGCGGCGTCGTCCACCGGCTTGCCGGTCCCCCGGTGGGACGGCTCGGCCGGCGGCCTGAGGTGCAGAGCGGCCGGCGTCTGCGTTCGGCGGCCCGCCGAAGTCCTGCCGGAGCACGCGTGATGGACGGGCGGCCACCGGTGACCACGGTGGCCTCGGCCCGGCTTGCCGTACGGGAGGACCGGACAGCAGGACTGGAACGGACTAGAACAGGGTCGGGTTCTCGGGCTCGATGCCCCGGAGGGCGTCGTAGTCGAGGGTGACGCAGTCGATGCCGCGGTCGCCCGCCAGCACGCGGGCCTGCGGTTTGATCTCCTGGGCGGCGAAGACGCCCCGCACCGGGGCGATGAGCGGGTCGCGGTTGAGGAGTTCGAGGTAGCGGGTCAGCTGCTCGACCCCGTCGATCTCGCCGCGACGCTTGATCTCCACGGCGACCGTCGCGCCCGCCGCGTCACGGCACAGGATGTCGACCGGCCCGATCGCCGTCATGTACTCCCTGCGGATCAGCGTGTAGCCCTCGCCCAGCGTGCTGATGTGCTCGGCCAGCAGCTCCTGCAGGTGCGCCTCGACGCCGTCCTTGATCAGCCCGGGGTCGACGCCCAGTTCGTGGGAGGAGTCGTGCAGGATCTCCTCCATCGTCAGCACCAGCTTCTCGCCGGTCTTGCCGTGGGTGACGGTCCAGACCTCGCCGTCCTCCTTGAGCTTGCACGGCGGGTTCATCCAGTTGAGCGGCTTGAACGCGCGGTCGTCGGCGTGGATGCTCACGCTTCCGTCCGCCTTGATGAGCACCAGCCGCGGCGCCATCGGCAGGTGTGCCGTGAGCCGCCCCATGTAATCCACGCTGCATCGCGCGATGACCAGCCGCATGACGGCCAACCCTACCGGCTCTGGAAAACTGGTCGCATGGCGTTCGAAATGGTGGGTGTGGTCGGCCTCGGCACGATGGGGGCCGGGATAGCGGAGGTCTTCGCCCGGGCGGGCATCCGGGTGACCGGCGTCGAGGCCGACGAGCAGGCGCTCGCCAGGGGGCGCGACCACCTGGACAGGTCCACGGGAAGGGCGCTCCAGAAGGGGAAGCTGACCCCGGCCGAGCGTGCGGAGATTCTCGGCAGGGTCACGCTGACCACCTCGCGCGCCGACCTGCGCGACGCCGACCTGGTGATCGAGGCCGTCCCGGAGCGCATGGACGTCAAGGTCGCGCTGTTCACCGAGCTCGACGGTCTCTGCAAGCCCTCCACCGTCCTGGCCACCAACACCTCCTCGCTGTCGGTCACGGCGCTGGCCGCCGCCACCGCACGCCCCGACCGGGTGGTCGGCATGCACTTCTTCAACCCCGCCCCGGTCATGGGACTGGTCGAGGTGGTCGGCACCGTGGTCACCGCCCCCGGCCTCGTCTCCGAGATCGCCGACCTCGCCGTACGGCTGGGCAAGACACCGGTCACGGTGGGCGACCGGGCCGGCTTCGTGGTCAACCGGCTGCTGCTGCCGTACCTCAACCACGCGGTGACCCTGCTGGACCACGGCGTGGCCGGCCGCGACGACATCGACAACGCGATGAAGCTCGGCGTCGGCCTGCCGATGGGGCCGTTCGAGCTGCTCGACCTGATCGGCCTCGACACCGCCTGCGAGATCATGGGAGTGCTGTTCGAGGAGTCGCGCTCCGACCGGCACGTGCCCTCGCCCCTGCTGCGCTCCTACGTCGACGCCGGGCTGCTCGGGCGCAAGTCGGGCAGGGGCTTTCACGGCGGCCCTGCCGACGGTCAGCCCGAGAAGGCCGCCGCGCGGACCGTCCGCGTCGTCGGCCTGCCCGAGCTGGCCGACCGGCTCGCCGCGGCCGGGTTCAAGGACAGCGACGACCCCGATGTGATCCTCGTGGCGGGCGGCGCCGACCCCGGCTCGCCCAGGACCGTCCGCGTCCAGCTGACCGGGCAGGTGGCGCAGCTGGCCACCTCCGTCCTGACCGCGCAGGAGGCCGTGCTCGGCGCCCGCGACCTGCTGAAGATCGCCGGGTACACGCCGGTGCCGTGCAGGGACAGGGCCGGCCTGGTGATCGACGCCCTCCTGTTCGCCCACCTGAACGACGCGGTCGGCATGTACGAGTCCGGCTACGCCGCCATCGGTGACATCGACGCGGCGATGCGGCTGGGCTGCGGCTACCCCGCGGGGCCCTTCGAGCTGCTGGAGTCCGCCGGCCTGGCCACGGTACGCGACGGCCTGCGCGCCCTCTACGCCGAGCGGCGCTCGCCCTCCCTCGCCCCCGCCCCGCTGCTCGACCACCTCGTCACCGCCGGGCTGACGCGCTTCCCCCGCCCATGAGCCCTCGACGCGCCCGCCGGAAGGAGTCCTCCCGCCCGATCGGCTTCGCCAGCTCGACGGACCGGGTGGAGGAGTGGCCCGACGGGGAGTGGAAGGTCCGCATGCTCAGCGGCGCCTCCTCGGGCAAGAACTACCGCTGTCCCGGCTGCGACCAGGAGATCCGGCCGGGTCTTGCGCATATCGTGAGCTGGCCCAACTGGACGGGCGGCGACAGTGAACGCCGCCACTGGCACACCACCTGCTGGCGCAAGCGGCTCGACCGGGGCCCGGGGCGCAGCAGGTACTGAGGGAATCGAGGAGAACTGCTGTGGAGATCCGCGCGGCCACCGTCCTGCCCGCCAGGCGCGAGCCGATCGAGCTGCACACCGCCGACGGGCTGACCCTGGTCGGCGAGCTGGCCCTGCCCGCGGACAGGCCGCCGGTCGCGACGCTGGTGACCCTGCACCCGCTGCCCACCCACGGCGGGTTCATGGACAGCCACGTCTACAAGAAGGCGGCCAACCGGCTGCCCGCGCTGGCCGACCTGGCGGTCCTGCGCTTCAACACCAGGGGCACCTCCTCCGAACGCGGCACCTCGCAGGGCGCCTTCGACGGCGGCGAGGGGGAGCGCTACGACGTGGCGGCGGCGCTGGAGTACGCCGAGTTCCACGACCTGCCCCGCGTGTGGGTGGTCGGCTGGTCCTTCGGCACCGAGCTGACGCTGAAGTGGGCGCACGATCCGCTGGTGGAGGGCGCGATCCTGCTGTCGCCGCCGCTCAAGCGGGCCACGGACGACGATCTCGACGCCTGGGCCGCCTTCGGGCGTCCGCTGGTGGCGCTGGTGCCGGAGTTCGACGACTACCTGCGTCCCGAGGAGGCCAAGGAGAGGTTCGCCAGGGTGCCGGGGGCCGAGGTCATCGGGGTCGACGGGGCCAAGCACCTGTGGGTCGGCGAGCCGTACGTGCGGATCGTGCTGAACGAGATCGTCAAGCGGGTCAACCCGGCGGCCTACCCGCTGCCCACCGATCTGACCGACTGAGGCTTCCGCGCGGCCCGCTCTCGTTCGGTCACGACGAGGACGATCTGACGCCACGGGAGAAGCGGTCAGACCCTTGGCCGCATATCGGCACATGCCGCACGGTGATTGTCGGGGGGAACCGGGTTACCGTGAGGTGCGTGCAGCTCTACACGAGATCAGCGGGGACCGGCGTCCCCGTCGTCCTGCTCCACGCCTTCCCGCTCTCCTCGGCGATGTGGCTGGCCCAGCGCGAAGGCCTGGCCGCCACCTGCCGGGTCGTCACCCCCGACCTGCGCGGGTTCGGCGGCTCCAGGCTGGGCGACGACGAGCCCTCCCTCGACCTCATGGCCGACGACGTCGCCGCCATGCTCGACGGCGAGGGGATCGAGCGGGCCGTGATCGGCGGGCAGTCGATGGGCGGCTACGTGACGATGGCCTTCTGCAGACGTCACCCCGACCGCGTGCTCGGCGTGATCCTCGCCGACACCAAGGCGAGCCAGGACACCGACCAGGCCAAGGACACCAGGGAGCGCATCGCGCGGCAGGTGGAGTCCGGCGGCACGGGCGTGCTGATCGAGGAGGTCCTGCCCGGCCTCATCGGCTCGACCACGAAGGAGCGCAGGGCGATGGTCTCCGGCAGGGTCCGGGGGCTCGTCCAGTCGGCGCCGCCAGGCGCGGTGGCGTGGGCGCAGCGGGCCATGGCTGGACGGCCCGACTCCTTCGACACCCTGGCCGCGCTCAAGGCCCCCGCCCTGGTGATCGTCGGTGAGGAGGACCGGCTCACCACCCGCGACGACGCCGAGGCGATGCTGCGGGCCGTACCGGACGGGCGGTTGACGGTGATCGAGCGGGCCGGCCACCTGAGCGCGGTCGAGCAGCCGGAGGCCTTCAACGCGGCCGTGGCCGCGTTCGTCAGC
Organism: Nonomuraea sp. NPDC003754; assembly: GCF_053605785.1. Classification (NCBI taxonomy): domain Bacteria; kingdom Bacillati; phylum Actinomycetota; class Actinomycetes; order Streptosporangiales; family Streptosporangiaceae; genus Nonomuraea; species Nonomuraea sp. NPDC003754. The sequence continues at coordinate 60,795 of NZ_JBSGJX010000015.1, read as the reverse complement.
TCCGAGCTTGGCGAGGCAGCACGATCTCGCGGATGATCAGCGCGATCGCGGCGGCCACCGGGATGGCCAGCAGGGCGCCGACGATGCCCAGCAGGGCGCCGCCGAACAGCGCCGCGATCACGGTCACGGCGGGGGCCACGTCCACCGAGCGCTTCATGACGCGCGGGTAGATGAGGTAGTTCTCGACCTGCTGGTAGACGAGGAAGAAGATCGCGCACGCGATGCCGAGCGGCACCGACTGCAGGAACGCCACGCCGCTCACCAGCACCGCGCCGATCGTCGCGCCGACCAGCGGGATCAGGTCGGTGAGCGCGATCACCAGGGCCAGCGCCAGGGCGTAGCGCGCCCCCGCGACGGTCAGGAACGCCCAGCTCAGCACGCCCGCGATGACGGAGATGAGGATGTTGCCCGCCACGTAGCCGCCGATGCCGTCGAGGATCTCCTCGGTGATGGCGGCGGTCCTGGTACGGCGCGAGGCCGGCACGAGCTTGAGCAGGTACTCCTTGATCGAGTGCAGGGAGCCGAGGAAGTAGAGCATCAGCACCAGCAACGTCACGCCGGTGAACACCCCGTCCAGGACCACCAGGCCCGCGCCGACCAGCCCGCCGGCCAGCGAGGGCGCGAGCGTGTCGGTGACGAACGCCGCCAGCTTCGGCAGGAGCTGGTAGTCGGCGTCCAGCTGCCTGAGCGTCGGGTTGGCGATGAGCTGGTCGAAGTAGCCGGGCACGGCGGCGATGAAGTCGGCCGACTCCTGGCTCACCGGCGGCACGATGGCCAGGCCGAACAGCGCGAACAGGACGATGACGCCGGCGAAGACGATCGAGATGGACGTGCGCCTCTTCATGCGGCGCCGCTGCAGCGCCTCGACGGCCGGATTGAGCCCCGCCGCCAGGAACATCGCCACCACGATGAGAATGATCACGCTCAGCGAGTTGGTGATCAGATGACCGATGGCGATCGCGGTCAGCACGCCGAGCCCGCCCACGAGACCGAACAGGAAGGGTCCCCGGGCCAGCGGCTTGCCCGGCATCCCGTACGGCAGCGCGCCGTCGACCTGGCTCCACCCCCCGGCCTGGGGCGCCCCCGGGTCCCCCGCGACCGTCGTGGCCGGGCTCGCCGCGGGTGCTGTGGTCGGTTCCGCCGCCGGGCTCGCCGCGGCTGTCGTGGTCTGCTCCGCCGCCGGGTCCCCCGCGACCGTCGTGGTCTGCTCCGCCGCCGGGGGGCCCTGCTCGGGGGACGCGGGTTCCTCGACGTCGGCGGTCACGATGGCTCCAGGGAAGTGGGGGGATCCGGTCAAGCCGTACACGGACAACAAGAGAGCCTAGCGACCCAAGGTCACCAGGCTCTCTTCAGCCGTCGATCAGCCTCCGGATCGGGCTACTCCTGCCACCACTCCGAGTCGTCGTCCGCGGCCTGCGGCTTGGCGGCCGCAGCGGCGGGTGCGGGCGCGGGCGCGGGCGCCGGCTTCTCGCTGCCGTTGGACGCCGAAGGCGCCAGGGCCGGCTTCGGCGGGGCGGCGGTGACGGCCGGCTCGGGGTCCATGCCAGGAAGGGGCGCGCCGCCGAGAAGCTGGCGCAGCTGCGCGAGGTGGCTGGTGATGCTGTCACGCTGCCTGGTCAGCTCGTCGACCTGGCGCTGCATGCTGGTGCGGATGCGCTCGGCCTCGGCCTTGGCCTCGCTGACGATGTGCTCGGCGCTGGCCTTGGCCTCGGACGCGACCTGGTCGGCGTTCTTGCGGGCGTTGGCGACCAGCTGCTTGGCGTGGGTGTCGGCCTCGCGGCGGGTCTGCTCGGCCTGCTGGGTGGCCTTGGTGGCGCGGGACTCGGCGGTCGCCGCCCGCTGCTCGGCCTCGGCCACCAGCTTCTGGGTGGCGGCCTGCGCGGTCGCGTGGCGCTCGGCCTCCTGGCGCTCGGCCTCCTCGCGGCGGGAGGCGAGCTGGATCTCGAACTCGGCTTCGTCCTGGGCCCGCTTCGCCTCGGACTCCTCCAGCACCCGCTGGGCCTGGGCGCGCATCTCGTCGGCCTGGCGCTTGGCGGTGGTGAGGACCTCGTCGCGCTCCCGCTTGGTCGAGGCGCGCAGCTGGGCGACCTCGCGCTCGGTGGTGGTGCGCAGCTTGGCGATCTCGCGCTCGGCGTCGGCGCGCTTCTCGGCCACCTCGTGGTCGGCGGTGGCACGCAGCTTGGCGGCCTCGCGCTCGGTGGTGTTGGTCAGCTCCTCGGCCTCGCGGCGGGCCGTCGAACGGATCTCCTCGGCCTCGCGCTCGGCGGTGGTGCGCAGGTCGTCGGCCTCCCGGGTGGCCTGGGCGCGCTTCTCGGCCGCCTCGCTCTCGGCGGCGGCGCGCAGGTCGGCGGCCTCGACCTTGGCGTGGGCCTTGATCTCGTTGGCCTCGGACCTGGCGGCCTGGACGAGCTCGGTGGCCTGCTCCTCGGCAAGGCGCAGGAGCTGCTCGATGCGGGCGCCGAGACCCGAGTAGGTGGGGCGCTCCTGCTCCTGCAGCTGCCGCTGGGAGTCGGACAGGTCGCGCTGCAGGCTGGTGACCTGCTCGCGGGACTGGCGCAGCTCGTTGTCGAGCTGCTTGAGGTGGTCGTGGACCTGGTGCCGGTCGTAACCACGGAGCACCACGTCGAACTCGCGCGCTGGGGCGTCCTCGAAGAAGTTGTTGAGCTGGGCGTCGATGTCGGACTGCATGGAGGCTCGATCCTGGGTTGTCGAGACGGCTACACGGGCCGGACGGGGGGTTCGGGACATCCGAGTCTGGAGCCTGCTCCTGGCAGCAGGCTCCATGTCCGGTGGTAGGCCAGCGTACTCCGCTGTTGCCGCCTTGGAGGCCCCGTCCAACTATCTGCGTTACTAGTTACATATGAACCTTTTTTGCGTTTACCGGGAGCCAGTTGCCTGAACCAGCTCCGTGAGCATTCCTCCCACGTCCTTGGGGTGCAGAAACGCGATCGAGGAACCCATTGATCCATGTCGAGGCCGCTCGTCCAGCAGCCTGACGCCTTTCGCGCTGATTTGTTGCATGGCGTCCGCTACGTCCGGGACACCGAATGCCACGTGATGGACGCCTTCGCCGCGCTTGGCGAGAAACTTCCCGACCGGGGAGTCCGGCGACAGCGGCTCGAGCAGCTGAATGTAGGAGCCGCCACCCTCACCGTCGGCGATGTGCAGCATCGCCTCCTTGACGCCCTGCTCCTCGTTCGTCTCGCGCGCCACGACAGTCAGCTCGAACGTCCGCTCGAACAGCGCGATCTTCTCCTCCAGATCGTGGCAGGCGATCCCGATGTGGTCGATGCGCATAAACACGTGTGATCCGCCTCCATGGTGGTCGCTCGGCTGTGCCGGATGGAATGGACTTCCCAGGGGGAGTGGCCCCCTGGGATGCGTTCCACGCCGATGGGTATCGTGTCAAACGTCCCCTCGCGTGCACAGGAGGCCCGCTGCCATGTCTGGTTCCGTCATCGTCGCCGGAGCTCGCACTCCCATTGGACGCCTGCTCGGCGCCCTGTCCGGCCAGCAGGCCGTCGACCTGGGCGGTCTGGCGATCAAGGCCGCGCTCGAGCGCGCCGGAGTCTCCCCCGAGCAGGTCGAGTACGTCATCATGGGCCAGGTGCTGCAGGCCGGCGCCGGGCAGATCCCCTCTCGCCAGGCCGCGGTCAAGGCCGGCATCCCGATGACCGTGCCGTCGGTGACCATCAACAAGGTCTGCCTGTCGGGCCTGGACGCCATCGCGATGGCCGACCAGCTGATCCGCGCGGGCGAGTTCGACATCGTCGTCGCGGGCGGCATGGAGTCCATGACCAACGCCCCGCACCTGCTGCCCGCCCTGCGCAAGGGCGTCAAGTACGGCGGCTCGCAGATCGTCGACTCGATGGCGCACGACGGCCTGTTCTGCGCCTTCGACCAGTGCGCCATGGGCGAGTCGACCGAGCGCTACAACGCCGGGCTCGGCATCGGCAGGGCCGAGCAGGACGAGTTCTCGGCCCGCTCCCACCAGCTGGCCGCCGCCGCCATCAAGAACGGCGTGTTCGACGACGAGATCGTCCCCGTCGAGATCCCCCAGCGGCGCGGCGAGCCCGTGGTCGTCAAGGACGACGAGGGCGTGCGCGGCGACACGACCGTGGAGACGCTGGCCAAGCTGCGGCCCGCCTTCGCCGCCGACGGGACCATCACCGCCGGGTCCGCCTCGCAGATCTCCGACGGCGCGTGCGCCGTGGTCGTCATGTCCAGGGCGAAGGCGGAGGAGCTGGGGCTGCCCTGGCTGGCCGAGATCGGCCGCCACGGCAACGTCGCCGGGCCCGACGCCTCGCTGCAGTCGCAGCCGGCCAACGCGATCAAGCACGCGCTCGCCAAGCAGGGGCTGTCGGTGGACGACCTCGACCTGGTGGAGATCAACGAGGCGTTCGCCAGCGTGGTGATCCAGTCGGCCAAGGAGCTCGGCCTGCCGTACGAGAAGGTGAACGTCAACGGCGGCGGCATCGCGCTGGGGCACCCGATCGGCGCCTCGGGCGCGCGGATCGTGCTGACGCTGGCGCACGAGCTGAAGCGGCGCGGCGGCGGGCTCGGCGCGGCGGGGCTGTGCGGAGGCGGCGGCCAGGGCGACGCCCTCATCATCCGCGTGCCGCAGAACGGCTGATCGGCCAGAAAGCGGATCGGTCAGGGAACGGATCGGCCAGAAGCGGATCGGTCAGGAAACGGATCGGTCAGGACGACGAGAAAGCCCGGCCGCAGAGGTGATGGCGGCCGGGCTGTCGGACGGGGATCATGCGGCGCGGAGGCGGGCGAAGAGCGAGCGGTGCCGGCGCTCGGCATGCGGCGACCTGCGCGCCTGCCTCGCCAGCCGCTCCTCCGCGGCCACGGTGTGGAGCTCGCCGATCCGGCTCCGCATGATCTCGTAGTTGATTTCGGGGTTCATCCGGGTCTCCCGTGATGTCGTGTTTTTCCCTGACACTCTCTAGATTCGGGCTAAGGCCCGCCCCGCCACATCGGACGGATGCCCTATGTCCTGCCTGAGGTAGCGGCACAGGACGCCTAAGGCGGGGTGAGCGATGCCTAGGCATGCGGGGATCGGGAGGTAGGTGCGGGATGGCGGACGCGGGCGGCGTGCTCGGGGAGCTGGCGGAGCGCTTGTGGGAGTGGCGGATGGCGACCGCTCCCGACACCTCCGACGACATCACCAGGGTGGAGCGTCCGCCCGGCTGGGTCCCCGACTGGTCGGCCGCCGCGGTGGCTGCCAGGCGGGAGGCGTGGCGCGCCTTCGACGCCGAGCTGCGCGCGCTCGACCTGGCCGAAGCGCCCGTCGAGGTCAGGGTCGACGCCAGGCTGCTGGGCTCGGCGCTGGCCAGGGTGCGGTGGGAGCTGGACGTGCTGCGCTCGTGGCGGCGCAACCCCTGCTTCTACGTCGACCAGGCCCTGGTGGCCGTCTACAACCGGCTGCTGCCCCCGCCGCCGTTCACCGCCGAGCGGGCCGCCTCGATCGTCACGGTGCTGGGCGCGATCCCCTCGGTGCTCGCCCAGGGCCGCGAGAACCTGGAGGGCCACGCCGCCGCGCCGTTCGCCCGCTCGGCGATGACGCTGCTCGACGGCGCGGGGACGGCCCTGCGCACCGCGATGTCGGCCCTCGCGCCGCTGCTGCCGTCCGACGAGGGGCTGGGGGAGGCGACGGAGGCGGCCGTGCGGGCGCTCGACGGCTTCGCCGCGTGGCTGGACGAGCGGATGTCGTCGTTCGCCGACGAGACGGCCGTCGGGCCCGAGGGGCTGGCCTTCTTCCTCCACAGGGTGGCGCTGCTGCCGTACGGGGCCGAGCGGCTGTGCGCCATGGGGCGCCAGGAATGGGACAGGGCGGTGGCGATGGAGGCGACGCTGCGGCACCGCCACCGCGACGCCCCCGATGCCGTCCTCCCGGCCGACGCCGCGGCCCTCGTCACCCGGGAGGCGGCCGACGAGCTCGCGCTGCGCGCCTTCTACGTGGACAGGGGACTGCTGGGCCAGCCCGCCACCCTGCGCCACTACCGCTTCGCCGAGATGCCCGCCCACCTGGCGCCGCTGGCGTGGCTCGGCGTCCCGCACGAGATCGGTGTCGAGTCGAGTCCCGACGCCGACGCCGTCAGGTATGTCGAGCCGCCCCGGCCGGGCCTGCCGTACTTCGAGCTGGCCGCCGCCCGCGACCCGCGCGCCCAGCTCGCCCACGAGGGCGTGCACGCCCAGCAGCTGGCGCTGTCGTGGCGGCACCCTGATCCCGTACGGCGCCGCTACTACGACTCGGCGGCCAACGAGGGCATCGCCTTCTACCACGAGGAGCTGATGCTGCAGTCGGGGCTGTTCGACGACGCCCCGCACAGCGCCGTGTTCGTGGCCAACGCCATGCGGTTGCGGGCGCTGCGCGTCGAGGTGGACATCGCCCTCGCGCTCGGCGACCTGACGCTGGACCAGGCGGCGGACGTGCTGGCCGAGGCGGTGCCGATGGACCGGGCGACGGCGTGGGAGGAGGCGGTGTTCTTCTCCGGCAACCCGGGACAGGGGCTGAGCTACCAGATCGGCAAGCTGCAGGTGCTCGACCTGCTGGCCACCGCGTCGCGCCGCCGGGGCGAGGCGTTCGACCTCGGCGCCTTCCATGACCGGCTCTGGCTGGAGGGCAACGTGCCGCTCGCCCTCCAGCGCTGGGAGCTGCTCGGCCTCACCGACCACCTCGAGGAGGCCGACCGCCTGGCGGAGCGGGGCTAGGAGGCGGCCGTCGAGGTCACCGTCACCTTGCTGAAGCCGAGCGACTTCAGCAGCCCCTCCAGCATCGCCTTGGTGTTGGCGTCGGCGCGGGTCCGCAGGTCGCTGGCGACCGCGGCCTCGGAGATCTTCTTCTCGGCCAGGACGTACAGCTCCTGCTGGTTGTCCGGCGACGACGACAGGAAGCCCTGCACCCTGTCGATCAGCCCGCGCTGGTGGGCGAAGACGTAGGAGCGCCTGTTGTCGAGGTTGGGCTTCTCCAGCTGGGCGGCGGGCAGGCGTACGGTGACCTCGGTGCGGTCGGCGTTGACGGTCACCGCGTCCTTGGCCAGCGACCCGAAGTCGACGTAGGCGTCGACGTTGCCGGCGCCGACGAACAGCGTGCGCGAGCCCTTGACCGCGTCGGGCAGGAACGGGGCGTCCTTCTCCAGGTCGACGACGACCTGGAAGGACCCGGTGGCCGCCTCGAACCTGGACAGATCGTGGATGGACTGCAGCAGCACCGGCTGGCTGCGGTCCACGGTCCGCTCGTCGAAGGGGTTGAGCCAGGTCCAGGCCAGCCGGGCGCCCACCACCACCAGGACCGCCAGCACCAGCAGTCCCGCCACGTATCGCCATCGCCTGCGCGTGGCCGCCGTCTGAACATTCATGCAGACACCACTGCCCTCATACAACCAGTGTCTACATGATCAACGCCAGCTCTGCGGTGACATCTCCGGACCCTGGCTCGCGCCGCTCGAGGTGGGATAGACCGGATAGCTCTGGCTGACGCTGGGGACGGGCGAGGCGAGCGCAGGCCCGCCGCCGAAGTGCCTGGCCGACAGCTGGCACGACTGGAAGTCGGTGTAGAACATGCGCAGCCACTCGCGGCGCTGGTGCTCGCTCAGGCCGGAGAACCACGCCGCGGCGTACTGGTGCTGCGGCAGCGGCCCGCCGGGCAGCGGCTCGCCGCGCAGCCACGCCGTCACGATCTCCCGGTAGCCGTCGGCGGTCGTGCCCGAGCAGTCGGCGGCCAGGCTCTCGACGAAGTCGTAGGCGGCCTGGTCGGCGAAGCCCGTCGACAGGTCGGGCACGTGGATCGGCACGATGCCCGTCGAGGCGCGCAGGCTCTCGCCCAGCGGCCGCTGCTCGACCCTGGTGAAGGCGGCGGGAGTGCCCGACAGCTTCGAAGCGATCTTGGTGAACGTGTCGCCCACCTCGGTCAGCCCGCCCCGCATGCCGGGGTGCAGGCACACCGTGATCGGCCACTCCTGACAGCTGTAGACCAGGGGCAGCGCGCTGGCCGCCTTGGGCTCGGTCACCAGCCTGGCCACCCCGGTCCCCGCGGCGAGGACCGCCATCAGCGCGAAGGCCAGTACCAGGGCCTGCCTGGTCACCACCGCGGCCCAGCCGAGCAGCAGGGCCAGTGCGACGCCGAGCAGCCACAGCGTCTGGTCGAGGAAGGCGGCGGCGGCCAGGCCCTGGAACAGGTCGTACGGCTCGCCGGTGCCGGGAGCGAGCTTGTCGACCCACGTCTTGCCGTCGGCCAGCCAGGTGAACAGCGCGTAGCAGCCCAGCCCCGCCGCCAGTGGCGTCATCGCCCGCGGCACGAGCCAGCCGGCCACCCAGCCGATGACGGCGTAGAGCGCCAGCCCCGCCATGCCCATGCCCAGGCCCGCCAGGTTGAGCCGCCCGGCCTGCTCGGTCAGCACCGTCTTGACCGCCAGCACCAGCACGGTGGCCGCGAACGAGCCCACCACCACGACCACGATGGCCAGCGGCGCCTTCAGCGCGATCCACGTCGACACGGTCCTGCCCCGCAGCGCGCGCCGCTTGCGCACGGCCACCCACGCTGCGAACGCGGCCGCCACGGGACCGGTCAGCTTCAGCGACCCGATCACCGCGACCACGATGTTCTCCCACGCGTCGACGCCCGGGATCAGGACGCTCCAGGCGGCCACCAGGCCCAGCGCCAAGAGCACGGCCGTCGTGACGGCCGCGCTCTGCTTCAGTTCCTCGCGCGTGACGCCGGCGTGCTCACGCACGGCGAAACCCCCCGCTGAAATACATCAAGCACCCCCCGTGCCCCATCAGCGACCGCGGAACACCGGCTCATGGCCGTCCCCTGGGCTCCGCGTCACCGTTTCGTGCGAGAACCATAACTGAGCGTGATGATTAGCGCCCGGGTTCTTGGTCAAGCGGTGAATCTGGTTGCGCTGAGTAATCATACGAACCAGGACGAGGGCACGCTAACGTAACGGTGTGTCGCTCAACCTGCCGTTCGATCCGATCGAGCGCGCTGCTGAGACCTGGCGCGTTCACTTCGGGCCGTCCTCCGCCATGGCCGCGGTCACTTCGATCATGAGAGCGCACCAGATCCTGCTGTCGCAACTGGACTCGCTCCTCAAGCCGTATGACTTGACCTTCGCCAGATACGAAGCGCTCGTGTTGTTGACCTTCAGCAGAACCGGCGCCCTCCCGCTGTCCAAGATCGGTGAGCGCCTGATGGTGCATCCCACCAGCGTCACCAACACCGTCGATCGCCTGGAGAAGGCGGGTCTGGTCGTTCGTCTGCGCAATCCGCGCGACGGCCGCGGGGTCCTCGCCGAGATCACCGACAAGGGGAGGGAGATCGTGGCCGCCGCGACCGGCGACCTGATGAACGCTGACTTCGGCATGACCATGTACGGCGAGGACGAACTACGCGAGATGTTCGACCTGCTCCGCACGCTCAGGGTGGCCTCGGGCGACTTCGGCGGCTGAGGGTCGCGCCCGCCCGCGGCCGGTTGCGGGCTCCCGCGGCTCGGCCTCAGAGGGCCGCGGGCCCGGCTCGTGGCGGGCTCCTGCGCCTTCAGTCACCAAGATGCGGCAAGATGAGGAGCATGGCGGACATCTCTCGGCCCGGATCGCTCTACGGAGCGGTGGATCTGGGCGCCAGGAAGCAGGCACTCGAGGCACAGGCCCGGCGGGAGGCCGCGGGTCCCCAGGCGGCTGCCTCGGTGGTCGACGTCACCGACGAGACGTTCACGACCGACGTCATCGACCGGTCGATGAGCGTGCCCGTCATCCTCGACCTGTGGTCTCCGCGCGCCCCCGGCAGCGCCCAGCTCACCCCCGTTCTGGAGAAGGTCGTCTCCGACTTCGGCGGCAGGGTCACGCTGGCCAAGGTCAACGTCGACACCAGCCCGCAGGTCGCCCAGGCGCTGCGCGTGCAGGCCGTGCCGACCGTGCTGGCCATCTTCCAGGGCCAGGCGGTGACCGGGTTCCAGCAGGTGCTGCCCGAGCCCGAGGTACGCCGCTGGCTCGACGAGCTGATGGGCGCGGTCGAGCAGTTCTACCAGGCCAACCCGGACGCCAGGCCGTCCGCCGTCGAGGACGGCGCTCCCGCGCCCGAGGCGGCGCCCCTCGACCCCGACCTCGCGGCCGCCGAGAAGGCCATCGACGAGGGCGACCTCGACGCGGCCGCCGACGCCTACGAGCGCCTGCTGGCCCGCTCGCCCGGCGACGAGGACGCCCGGATGGGCCTGGCCGGTGTGGGCCTCATCAAGCGCACCGCCGGGGTCGACCCCGCCGAGGTGCAGCGCCGCATGCAGGATCCCGCCGACATCGAGGCGCAGCTGCTCGCCGCCGACCTCGAGATGCTCGCGGGCAACGTCGACGAGGCCTTCAGCAGACTGGTCGGGGTGGTCAAGCGCACCTCGGGCGAGGAGCGCGACACCGTGCGCAAGCACCTGCTCGGTCTGTTCGAGGCGCTGCCCGGCGACGACCCGGCTCTGGTGAAAGGACGTAGGGCGCTTTCGAGCGCGCTGTTCTAGCCTGGAGCCATGCGGGTCGTCACCATTTCGGCGACATACGGCACGGCTGGGAGCGTCATCGGCCCGGCCGTCGCCGAGCGCCTTGGCGTCCCCTTCGTCGACCGGGCGATTCCCAGCGCCGTGGCCCAGGAGCTCGGCTGCTCCCTGGAAGAGGCGCTGGTCCACGACGACAGGGCGGAACACGGCCTCGGACGGCTGCTCTCAGGGGCGATGCGGCTGCCGACGGTCACCTTCGGGGGAGTCGACATGTACCTGCCGGGCTCGATGCCCCTGGCGCCTGAGGAGTTCGTCAACCGCACCGAACGCATGATCAAGGAGACGGCGCGGGCCACGGGCGGGGTGTTCCTCGGCCGTGCGGGCGCGCTGGTGCTGGCCGACCATCCGGGCGCCCTGCACGTGCGCCTCGACGCGCCGCTGCGCAGGCGGGTGCTGCAGACGGCGGCGCTCGCGGAGGTGTCCGAGCGCGAGGCGCGCAGGGTGGTCGAGGACAACGATCGGGCCAGGTCGGCATATGTCCGGCATTTCTACCGGGCCGACCCGGCCGATCCGCAGCACTACCAGCTCGTCATCGACAGCACCACGATCCCGGTGCGGGTCTGTGTCGAGCTCGTCGTCACGGCTGCTGAGGCGCTGTCCTGAGGCGAGGCTCCAGCGTGTGGTCGCGGCAGCCGCGCTCCGCGCTGACCGGGTTGCAGCGCGCGGTCGCGCCGCCGGGCAACTCGGCCACGTAGTCGCTGCCGTTGCGCGCCGACAGGCCGACGACGGGGAAGTCGGTGCTGATCATCTGGGCGCCGCTGTCGAGCGCCGCCTTCAGCCGGGTGGTGTCGCCCGACCTGGCCTCGGTGAACGGCACGTCCGAGCGGGTGCGGACGTAGTAGCCGCGCCGCACGAAGTCCTGGATCTGGGCGGTGTTGGCGCCCAGCGGGTCGTTCCAGCCGATGAAGGCGGCGTCGGGACGGCCCGGCCTGGAGTTGGTGAACAGCACCCTGCCCTCCAGGTTGGGGTGGCCGGTCAGGTAGGGCGTCTGGACGTCGGCCCCTGAGTTGTCCATGAAGAACATCACCTTGCCGCGCGCGGACTCCAGGCGCGGCCAGCCGTACTTCAGCACGCTCTGCTCCAGCGAGAGGCCGGGCATGCGCAGGTCGTCGGCGGTGATGAGCCGGTCGTCGGAGAAGACGCCGCGGATCTCCGCGTCGAGGGCGTCGAGCAGGGCCGCGTCCCAGGTGGGGCTCTTGGCGCCGCCCATGGCCTCCTTGGCCGGGTCGGTGCGCTTGAGCTCGGTCAGGATGGTCAGCGGGACGTGGCCCGGGTTGGCGTCCGACCAGTCGCGCACCTGGCGCAGGCAGGCCACCAGCGTCGAGCAGTTGGTGGCGTAGTCGTGGTCGGCCCAGTGCAGCACCTTGAAGCCCGGCGCGGCCAGGCCCGGGTCCTGCAGCGGCGGCAGCCCGGCGTCCCTGCGCACCAGCGGCTTGGTGTAGAGGCCGCCCTGCGGGTCGGGGAAGACGTCGAGTTCGATCCCGCGCACCCGCTGCGTGCCGAACTGGTGCGGGATGGCCGGATGGGAGTACTGCAGGTTCCACCAGTTGGCGTCGGTCCTGCGCTGGACGTCCTTCTCGGCGTCGGTCAGCTCGCGGTGGTAGCTGTTGTGGGTGGCGATCGTCTGGATCTGGTTGATCCTGACGTCGGACCTGCCGGTGGTGCCGACGGCCGGTGCCGCCGAGGTGAGGACGGCCAGCGCGGTCGCGGCGAGCAGGGCGGTGAGGCGGGGCATGCGGCTCCTCGAGGGGTTCGTGGGGGCGCCTCCGACGGTCGCCGGAGGCGGTGAACACCCGATCAAGAAAGAGTTCTCCCTTTTCGGAAATGTCCGTAAACACGCCCGTAAAGGTGGCTGTCGAGAGGACTCGTGGGAGGTGGCACCATGGATGCATCCTTGGTCAGGCGCAAAGGAGCGATAGACGTGGCCACCGTCCCGAGCGTGTCCTACTCCATCACCGTGCGGCTCGAGGTGCCCGCCGGAGGCAAGGCGGTCAGCCAGCTGACCCACGCCGTAGAGTCGGCGGGTGGCGTGGTGACCGCGCTCGACGTCACCAACGCGGGTCATGAGAAGCTGCGCATCGACGTCACCTGCGCGGCCAGGGACACCGACCACGCCCAGCAGATCGTCGACCAGCTGGAGGCGGTCGAGGGCGTCGTCATCCACAAGGTCTCCGACCGCACCTTCCTCATGCACCTCGGCGGCAAGATCGAGATGAAGTCGAAGGTGCCGCTGCGCAACCGCGACGAGCTGTCCATGGCGTACACGCCGGGCGTCGCCCGCGTCTCCATGGCCATCGCCCGCAACCCCGAGGACGCCCGCCGCCTCACCATCAAGCGCAACAGCGTGGCGGTCGTCACCGACGGCTCGGCCGTGCTCGGCCTCGGCAACATCGGCCCCGCCGCCGCACTGCCCGTCATGGAGGGCAAGGCGGCGCTGTTCAAACGGTTCGCGGGCATCGACGCCTGGCCGATCTGCCTCGACACGCAGGACGTCGACGAGATCGTCTCCATCGTCCGCGCCATCGCGCCCGGCTTCGGCGGCATCAACCTGGAGGACATCTCCGCGCCGCGCTGCTTCGAGGTCGAGGCCCGCCTGCGCGACCTGCTCGACATCCCCGTCTTCCACGACGACCAGCACGGCACCGCCATCTGCGTGCTGGCCGCGCTGACCAACGCCCTGCGCGTCGTCGACAAGCGCCTCGAGGACGTGCGCATCACGATGGCGGGCGCGGGCGCCGCCGGCACCGCCGTCCTGCGCCTGCTGCTGGCCGCGGGCGCGCGCAACGTGGTCGTCTGCGACTATCTCGGCGCCGTCCACCAGGGCCGCGACGACCTCGACGACTCCCTGCGCTGGATCGCCGAGCACACCAACGCCGAGGGCTACTCCGGCGACCTGCGCGGCGCGGTCAAGGGCGCCGACGTCTTCGTGGGCGTGTCGGCTCCCGGCATCCTCAACGGCGACGACATCGCCACCATGGCCCCGAACGCGGTGGTGTTCGCCCTGGCCAACCCCGAGCCCGAGGTCTCGCCCGACGACGCGCGCGAGCACGCGGCCGTCGTGGCCACGGGGCGCTCCGACTACCCCAACCAGATCAACAACGTGCTGGCCTTCCCCGGCGTGTTCCGCGGCCTGCTCGACGCCCAGGCCAAGGAGGTCACCCAGCAGATGCTGCTGGCGGCGGCGGGCGCGCTGGCCGCGGTGGTGACGCCGGAGGAACTCGGCCCCAACTACATCATCCCCAGCGTCTTCCACCCCGACGTCTCGACCGCCGTCGCCGCGGCCGTCCGCGAGTCGGCCGGTGGCCGGGCGCGCGGCTTCACCGAGGCCTGACCCGCGCGGCTCCCTTCGCGACAGTGGCCGCTCTCCCGGACCCGACTGGTCAGGGAGAGCGGCCACTGTCGCGTCGCGCGGCGGTCACTCCGTGGTGGGCTTCGGGCGCAGCACGGCGCTCACCAGGGCGCCCAGCACGACGAGCGCCGCGTTGACCAGAACGGCGGTCCGCACCCCGCCCAGCACGTCGGCCCCCGTCGCCATCGCCGCCGTGACGACCGCGCTCATGACCGGGATGCCCATCGTGATCCCCACCTGCTGCGTCATCGTGGCCAGGCCGGTGGCCAGGCCCTGCTCGGAGTCCGGCAGGCCCGAGGTGGCGGTCACCATGAAGCCGACGATCGCCAGCATGTTGCCGACACCGCCGATGAAGGTGGCCACCAGCAGCAGCCAGATCCACCCAGGCGAGGTGCCGAGCAGCGCCAGCGCGGCCGTCGCGGCGGCCTGGACGGCGAAGCCGGCGATCAGCGTGGCGCGGCTGCCGAGGCGGGCGATGACGCGGGAAGCGCCGACGCCGCCCACGACCGTGCCCAGGCCGAGCACGCCGAACGCGAGCCCCGTGGCCAGCGCCGAGTAACCGAGCACCTTCTGCAGGTAGAGCGTCATGAGGAAGACCAGCGACGTCTCGGTGGCGAAGGCGATCAGCCCGGCCAGGTTGCCCCACTTGACGCTCGGCCGCTTGAGGACGGCGACGGGCACGAGAGGTGCGACGGCCCTGCGTTCGGCGAACCAGAACGCCACCAGCAGCACCGCCCCGGCGGCGAGCGCGCCGAGCGCGACCGGCGCGGCGAAGCCGTACTCGCCGGCCTGGGTGAGGCCGAAGACCAGCGCGAGCAGTCCCGTGGTCACGGTCACCGCGCCGAGGACGTCCATCGCCGGCCGCCGCTCGTGCCGGCTCTCGGCCAGGACGGCGGGCGCCGCGACCAGGACGGCGAGCGCGACCGGCACGTTGACGAAGAAGGCCCACCGCCAGCTCAGCAGATCGGTCAGCAGGCCGCCCAGGACGGCGCCCGAGGTGAAGCCCGCCGACATCAGCGCGCCGTTCAGGCCGAGCGCCCGGTCGCGCAGGGATCCCTCAGGGAAGGAGGTGGTCAGCAGCGACAGGCCGGCGGGGGTCACGATCGCGGTGGCCAGGCCCTGGGCGACCCTGGCGACCAGCAGCATGCCGGGCGAGGTGGCCAGCCCGCCGGCCAGGGACGACACGCCGAGCAGCGCCATGCCGGCCAGGAAGAGCCGGCGCCT
The DNA here is from genome assembly GCF_053605785.1 of Nonomuraea sp. NPDC003754. Taxonomy (NCBI): domain Bacteria; kingdom Bacillati; phylum Actinomycetota; class Actinomycetes; order Streptosporangiales; family Streptosporangiaceae; genus Nonomuraea; species Nonomuraea sp. NPDC003754. The sequence goes on along the minus strand of NZ_JBSGJX010000015.1, from coordinate 45,675 downwards.
GCCGAACAGGTCCGCGATGCGGCCGAACAGCAGCGTGAAGCCGGCGGCGGCCAGGGCGAAGGCGGTGGCGATCCACTGCAGCTCCGACAGCGCGAAATCCAGGCCCTGGCCGATGACGGGCAGGGCGACGTTCAGGATCGAGAAGTCGACGGCGAGCATGAACTGGGCGCCGAGCAGGAGGGTCAGGGTCAGTTTCTGCCGGCCCGTCATGGTGGTGGTGGGCGCGGACACGTCCAACGCGGTCATGGACAGCCCCTTAATGGGTCGCAAGTTCCTTTAAGATGAGACAGACAGTAGCACGATGGGAGGCTTTAATGGAACAGCAGACCCATTTGGCGGGAACGGTACGGCCCGGCGGCCGTACGGCGAGGGTGCGCGCCGCGGTGCTGGAGGCCACCCAGGACGAGCTGGTGGAGCGGGGCTTCCACGGACTGGCCATGGACCAGGTGGCGGCCCGGGCGGGCGTCGGCAAGACCACCGTCTACCGGCGCTGGGGCGGGCCGGCGGGGCTGGTGATCGACCTCATGACGGAGCTGGCCGACCAGTCGGCGCCGCACGCGGACACGGGGTCGGTGGAGGGCGACCTGATGGCGAACGCGACCGGCGTGCTGGGCGCGGTCACCGACGAGCGGCTGGGGGCGACACTGCAGGCCGTGATCGCCGCAGCCACCTGCGACGAGCAGGCGGAGGTCGCGTTGCGGGAGTTCTACCTGCGGCGGGTGCGGGAGTGGGCGGCGGTGGTCGACCTGGCCGTGGCCAGGGGGGAGCTGCCCGAGGGGACCGACGGGATGGACGTGGTGCGGGCGGTCTCGGCCCCGATCTACTACCGGCTGCTGGTCACCCGCGAGCCGGTGGACGAGCGGGTGGCCGAGCGGGCGGTCAGGGCGGCCCTCGCCGCCGCGAGGGCGGGCGCCTTCGTCCGGTGAGCTCCCGGCGCCCTACCGCTCGGGGTCCGGGTGGCGGCGGCGCGGCGTGAGAGTGGTGACCAGCGGCCCGTCAGGCGTCTGGCGCGGCCAGATGGAGCCGTACCACCACACGATCGCGCCCATCACCACCAGCCCGGCCCCGGTCGCCAGCTTGCCCAGCAGGTCCGCGGGCGGCCCGGTGTGCGGCAGGCGCCCGTCGCGGTCATGCCAGTTCGCCCAGCGGCCGTGGCCCCAGTCCTGTCCCCACCCCGCCAGGCGGCCGTCGTCGTCCCCGTCCGCGCCTGGCCCGTCGCCGTCCCACGCGCCGGGCCTGTCGTCGCCCCCGTTCGACCAGGGACCGTCGGCGCCCCAGCCGCCCAGGGGCTTGTCGCGGTCACCCCAGAGCCCTCCGGGCCCGTCGTCGTCGCCGAACAGCGCCCAGCGGGCCTGGCCGTGGTCGCCGCCGTGTTCGCCGCCCTGTCCGCGGCCCTGGTCGCCGTGCTGGGGGCAGCCGTTGAACAGGCGCCGCGTGTCGACCACCTTGCCGTCCTGGCCGTCGGCGGTGTAGCTGACCTCGAGCCCCGCCGAACGGCCGCGCGGCACCGGCACGTAGACCGTCGTGCTCCTGTGCGGCCGCAGCGTGCCCTGCTCCACCAGCCGGTCGTCCTTCGCGACGGCGTACCCCGACGGGTGGTCGCTGGTGCTCCTCAGGACCACGGCGGCCATGTTCGTGTCGCAGGAGGTCCTGCGCAGCGACATGGTGAACGGCTCGCCCTCCTCCGCCTTCCACGCGGAGGCGGCCGACGGCAGCAGGAGGGTCGCCCCGAGCGGTGCGGCCGCCACGAGAAGGGCGAGTCGGCGTCCGGCGGTCATGGCTCCTCCTGAGCACACGAGAAAGCGATCTTTGCTACCTACAGTGCCCATATGTATGCGCTCCGTAACATCGCGAACCTGGGGGCGCGAGATGCCGTGTACACCGGTCATGATGGAGGCATGGCGGAGGCGATCTACGTCGGCGGGCTGTTGGTGGCGACGCCACTGCTCGACGACCCCAACTTCCGGCGCAGCGTGGTGCTGATCCTCGAACACGACGTCGACGGCGGCACCCTCGGCGTCGTGCTGAACCGGCCGAGCGAGATCGCCGTCACCCAGGTGCTGCCGGTCTGGGACACCCTGGTGAGCGGGCCCGCCGTCCTGTTCGAGGGTGGTCCCGTGCAGACCGACAGCGCGCTTGCGCTGGCCGCGGTGCCCAGCGGGGAGGAGCCCCTGGGCTGGCGGCGGCTCCACGCCGGCACGCCGTCGGTGGCCAGGCTCGGCACCGTCGACCTGGACGCGCCGCCGGAGATCCTGGCGGGCGAGATCGCCCAGATGCGGATCTTCGCGGGCTACGCGGGCTGGACGTCGGGCCAGCTGGAGAGCGAGATCGCCGAAGGCGCGTGGTACGTCGTCGACTCGGAGGCGGGCGACACCTTCAACGCCGATCCCAGTGGCCTGTGGCGGACCGTTCTGCGCAGGCAGCGCGGCGAGCTGGCCTTCGTCGCCACCCACCCCGACGATCCGACCCTGAACTAGCCGCCCAGGTCCCAGCCGGGCCGGAAGCTCCGCTCGGCGAGGACGAGCGCCTCCTCCACGCGCTCGAACATCGCCGGCAGGTCGTTCTCGATCTCCTGGGGGCGCGGGCACTCGAAGCCGACGCGTACCGTCGCCATGGCGTAGGCGACGACCAGGTGGGGGAGCTGGTCGGTCTCGGCGTCGCGGCCCTGGCGCCTGGCGATCTCGACGGCCAGCCGCCGCTCGGTCTCGACCCCGCGGGCCACGCTCTTGCCCGCGAGTGCGGGGTTGGCCTGCATGAGCTGCCGCATCTTCAGGAACCTCGCGGTGTCCTCGGACGTTGCCCCGGTGAACTCGTGCAACATGACCCGCAGCGCCTGCAGGAGCGAGACGAAGGGGGGCTCATCACCGGGACGGCACGCGAGCGCCTCGCTGACGATCCCTTCGCTGTGGTCGTGGAACCACAGGACGACGTGCTCCTTGCTGGTGAAGTAGCGGAAGAACGTGCGAGCCGAGATCTCGACCGCACCCGCGATCTGCTCGACGGTGGTCGCCTCGTATCCTTGTTCGAGGAACAGGTCGACCGCCGCGTCGATGATCGCCAGGCGCGTCTTCTCCTTTTTGCGTTCTCGTAGGCCCATGGCAACCTCCCTGTCACAGTGTGCCATAAGTCAGGCGCTGGCAAACAAAACCATTTGTCATTTGTCAGTCTGTGTCATAAATTACTCGGGCTAACGATTCGTCCGTACTGAGGGGGCTCCCATGGCTCAAGCCAAGACGGTGGCGGCGCCGACGCCGTCAGAGGCGGAGGGAGGTGCGAAGGGCAGTCCATGGCTGACGCTTCTGGCGGTGTCGCTGGGTGTGATCATGGTGATGCTCGACGGCACCGTGGTCGGCATCGCCAACCCGGTGATCGGCGCGGAACTGCGCGCGTCCCTGTCCGACCTGCAGTGGGTGACCAGCGGCTACCTGCTGGCGCTGGCGGTCTTCCTGATCACCGCGGGCAAGCTGGGTGACCTCTTCGGCCACAAGCGGATCTTCCTGATCGGTGTCGCGGGCTTCACCGTGACGTCCCTGGCGATCGGCTTCACCGGCTCGATCACCGCGCTGATCTTCTTCCGTGTGCTCCAGGGCCTGTTCGGCGCGCTGCTGCAGCCGGCCGCGCTCGCCCTGCTCCGCGGCGCCTTCCCGGGGCCGAAGCTGAACCAGGCGATGGGCGCGTGGGGTGCCATCATCGGCCTGTCCAGCGCGGCGGGCCCGATCGTGGGCGGCCTGCTGGTGGAGAACGTCAGCTGGCAGTCGGTGTTCTTCATCAACGGCCCCGTCGGCCTGCTGGCGCTGATCATGGGCGTGGTGATCATCAAGGAGAACAGGTCCCAGCTGATGTCGAAGGTCGACTGGCTGGGCGTGGTGCTGCTGTCCGGGGCGATGTTCGCGCTGGTCTGGTCGATCATCAAGGCTCCCGAGTGGGGCTGGGGCGACATCAAGACCATCGGCTTCCTGATCGGCTTCGCGGTGCTGGCGGGGCTGTTCATCGCATGGCAGGCCATGGCGCGCCAGCCGCTGGTGCCGCTGTCGATCTTCAAGAACCCCTCGGTCTCCATCGGTGTCGGCCTGATGATGATGGTCGCCTTCGCGATGTTCGGCGCCATGTTCTTCCTGGGCTTCTTCTTCCAGGGCGTGCACGGCCTGACGCCGCTCGAGGCCGGCCTGCGGATGCTCCCGATGAGCGCCGGCATGATCATCGCCTCGCCGCTGGCGGGCATGGCGATCGGCAAGCTGGGTCCGAAGATCACGATGGCGGCCGGTCTGGTGATCACCGCTCTGGCGATGTTCCTGATGTCCCGCCTGGGTGTCGACGCCTCCTTCGTCGAGAGCGGCATCCCGTTCCTGGTGCTGGCCTTCGGCCTCTCCCCGGTCTTCGTCGGCGCCACCGAGATCATCGTGGGCAACGTCGAACCCCAGTACGCCGGTGTGGCCGGTGGCGTGCAGCAGTCGGCCATGCAGGTCGGCGGCGCGCTCGGCACCGCGATCCTCGGCGCGGTCATGGCCGGCGAGATCGCCGACAGGCTGCCCGGCTACCTCGGCCCGGTCGCCAAGGACATCCCGGCGGACAAGATGCACCTGCTGGAGCAGGCGGCCGCCTTCGGCACGGCACCCACCCAGGGCCTGCCGGACCAGGTCGCCCAGGTGATCACCAACGCCGTCCACAGCTCGTTCATGGACGGCATGCACCTGGCCTTCCTGGTGAGCACCTGCGTCGCCATCCTCACCGCGATCCTGGCGCTGTTCGTCAAGCGCGGCAGCCAGTCGACCGAGGGCGCGCCCGTCCACGTCGGCTGACGACACACCGTGCGCGAAAGCCCGGCTCCCGACCCCGAGCGGCGGGAGCCGGGCCTTTTCCTGGACGGGCCCCGGATCCGCATAGACTCGTTGGCGTGAGCACGAAGATCCTTCCTGAGCAGGAAACCACGCCGCGGCTCTCGCATGGCGACGGCGACCACGAGCGGTTCGCCCACTACGCCGACAAGCACAAGATCACCGAAAGCATGGTGACCGGCACGCCGATCCGCGCCCTGTGCGGCAAGGTATGGGTGCCCAGCCGCGACCCCAAGAAGTACCCCGTCTGCCCTGAATGCAAGGAAATCTATGGGGGTCTCCCCAAGGGCGGAGACGGGGACGACAACAAGCAGTAACAAGCAGTAACAAATAGTGAGTGTCGATCACGGGTGATCGCCCCACGGTGCAGCTAAGGTCGCGATGTTGACCAGCTCATGCCGTATCGGGGGATTGCATGGCTCGGCGCGTGTCTGCCGCTGCTCTGATGTGCCTGCTCGCTGTCGGGCACGTCGCCGTACCACCCGCGGAAGCCTCCGCGACCACACCTGAGGGCTGCCGGCCCGCCATACAGGACGCCCACGGGCATGCCGCGGGTGGCCGCGCCGAGCCCGACCACCACGAACCCGTCGATGACGTGCTCGCCGACCTTCAGGAGCGGCTGCGCGGGCGGTCGGCGGGTCCGGCGGCCTCGGTCACCGTGCCGCTGTGGGTGCACGTGCTGACCGACGGCAACCTGCGGCCCACCGACGAGGCGGTCGCCGGCCAGGTGGCCATCATCAACGCGGCCTACGCGGGCTCGTACGGCGGCGCCGACACCGGCATACGCTTCCGTCTCGACGGCGTGACCATCACGAACCGGCCGCAGTGGTTCGCCAACCCGCTGGCCAACGACACGGCGATCAAGACGGAGCTCCGGCGGGGCGGGTCCGACACGCTCAACCTGTACATCGGCCAGCTCACCCCCCTGATGCTCGGCTACTCGACCTATCCGTTCTGGTACCAGACCATGCCGCGCACCGACGGCGTCGTGGTCGACTGGCGCAGCCTGCCGGGCGGCTCGCTGGCCAACTTCAACGGCGGGCGCACCGCCGTCCACGAGATCGGGCACTGGCTCGGGCTGTTCCACACCTTCGAGAACGGCTGCACGGGGACCGGCGACGGAGTGGACGACACGCCGCCGCAGGCGCAGCCGACCGCGGGCTGCCCCGAGGGCAAGGACACCTGCGCCCAGCCGGGTCTCGACCCGATCCACAACTACATGGACTACAGCTATGACGGGTGCATGACGGAGTTCACCCAGGGACAGGCGGTCCGCATGCACGAGATGTGGGCGGCCTACCGGGCGCTGCGGTCGGAGGCGGCCTCGGCGGGCGCCCAGCTCGCCCCGGCGCAGGCCGGCTCCCAGGCCGTCACCCCGGCCGGGACTGCCGCCCAGCCGGCCCCGGCTGCCACGGGCGCCCAGCAGCCTGCTCCGCCCGCAGTCGTGGGCCAGCAACCGGCGCCGGCCGCCGTGGGGCAGCAACCGGCCCCGGCCTCGGCGGGCTCCCCGCAGCCCGCCCCCGCTTCAGGGGGCCAGCAACCCGCACCGGCCGCCGCGGGATCCCAGGCGCCCGCCGCGGCTCCCTCGGGCCAGCAGCCCGCCCCTGCTTCCGCGGGCGCCCAACAGGGGGCTCCGGCTTCCGGGGGCGCCCAGCAGGGAGCCCAGCCCGGTACGGCGGCCGCGGGCGGCGCGCCTGCCGGCTCCCCGGCTCAGCCCGGCCCTGACTCCGAAGACTTCCCGATCGTGCCGGTCATGATGGACGTCCTGCCCGACGGGCCGATGGCGGGCAGGCCGGTGCGCATCAAGCCGAGGAAGGTCACCCCCGTCAGGGGCCGCTGAGGCGGCGACAAGGTGTGATTCCGGTGCAACTAGGATGTTGGGGTGACAGCACCGAAGAGTCTCGACACTCCATACGCACCTCCTCGTATCTTCGGTCCTGAGTACCGCACGGCGACCATCGGCATCCTGCTCTGCGTGACTCTCGTCGCCTTCGAGGGGATGTCCGTCGGCGTCGTGATGCCCGCGATCTCACGCGAGCTCGACGCCCTCGACCTGTACGGCATGAGCTTCTCCGCCTTCCTCATCGCGGGGCTGTTCGCCAACGTCGTGGCCGGGCTGTGGTCGGACCGCAAGGGCCACGCGCTGCCGTTCGTGGCCGGTGTCGCGCTCTTCGTCGTCGGCATGGCGCTGGCCGGCGCGGCGACCACCAAGGAGCTGTTCGTCCTGGCCAGGGTGGTGCAGGGGCTGGGTGGCGGCGCCGCCATCGTCGCCATCTACGTCATGATCGCCCGTGTCTACCCGCCGGAGGTCAGGCCCAGGGTCTTCGCGGGGCTCTCGGCCGCGTGGGTGGTGCCCGCGATGGTGGGCCCCGCGGTCGCGGGGCTGGTGGCAGACTCCGTCGGCTGGCGCTGGGTCTTCTACGGCATCTGCCCGCTGGTCGTGCCCGCGCTGGTCATGCTGCTGCCGGCGCTCAGGCAGAGCGTCCACGACGGCGCCGAGTCCGGCTCGGGCGCGGCGCTGCGGATCCTGTCGGCCGGGGCCACCGCGGCGGGCGCGGGAGTGCTGCTGTTCGGCGTCGACCAGATGCACAGGTCCGCCGTCATCGGCGCGCTGGCGACCCTGGGCGGCGCGGGCCTGCTGGCGTTCGGGCTGCCGAGGCTGCTGCCGCCGGGCGCGCTCAGGCTGGCCCGCGCACTGCCCACCACGATCATGCTGCGCGGCATGTACTCCGCGGCCTTCTTCGGCGTCAACTCCTTCATCCCGCTCGTCCTCACCCAGGTCCAGCACTTCGGCACCGCCCAGGCGGGCATCGCGCTCACCACGGGCGCTCTCGGCTGGTCGGCCGGCTCCTACCTGCAGAGCAAGCGCGCCTTCCCGCCGGAGAAGCTGCTGCGTACCGGCGCCGTGGCGGTCCTGCTCGGCGTGCTGGCCACGATGCTGACGGCGCTGCCCGCCTTCAGCGGCTGGATCGCTGTGCCCGCCTGGATCATGGCCGGCCTCGGCATGGGCATCTCCGTCACCACGGTCAGCGTGACCATGATGCGGCAGTCGCCGGAGGCCGAGCAGGGCAAGAACTCCGCGGCCCTGCAGGTCATGGACACCCTCGGCTCCGCGCTGGCCATCGGCGTCGGCGGCGCGCTGATCAACCTGATCGGCCACGCGCCCGCCGAGATCAGCACCGGCTTCGTGGTGATCGCGCTCCTCATGGGCGCCGTCGCGCTGACGGCCCTGACCGTCGCCCCCAGGATCAGGGCCTGAACTCATTTCCCCCTCGCGCCCCAGCGATCACGAATCCGCTGATGGCCGCGCGAAGGAGTGGTAAGACGGCGCCATGGACGACGATCGCCGGGTGTGGCCCCCCGGCTCCCGCGACCCGGAGCCGCCCTGGAACCCTCAGCTCAGGCGCACGGCGCGGCGATCGGACCCGGAGCCGCGGCCCGAGTCGCTGCCGCCGTCGGCCCGCCTGTACGGCGCCCCCGCCGCGCCGCGGAGGGCCGTCGGCCGGTGGCGTTCCAGGGTGGGGGCGGTGCTCGCGCTGGCGGTCGCGGGCGGGCTGGGGACCGGGCTCGTCGTGATGGCGCTGCGGCAGACCGTACCCGAACAGGCGCCGGCGGCGCGGCTGGTCGACGCGGCGGCCGGCGTCGCGATCCCGCTGCCCGAGGGGTGGCGGCAGGACCCCCTGCCGCCGGTGACGGGCTTCACGTCGGCCGCGCGCTCGGCGGGCGGGGCGCTGGTGATGGCGCGGCCCAGCGACCCGCCCGCCGCCGCCGGGTCGGCCCTGGCTCCCGCGGCGAAGGCGACCGCCGAGGCGGCCACGCTCTACGCGCGCCTGCTGCTGCACGGCGACACGGTGACCGTCGTCGATGACCGGCGCATCACCGTCGGCCCGTACGATGGGCACACGCGTTCGCTGCGCGCGGAGTACAAGGACGTGGTGAACCGACCGGCGTATCTTCGAGTGATGCTTCTCACGAAGCCGGGCAGCAGCGTGGTCGTCGTCGGCCTGCTACAACCCGACGAAACCGCCAGCAGGCACGCGCTCGACGCGGTGATGACGAGCGTGCGACAAACCCCCTAGCACGCAGAGGTGAGCTTGGCCAGGATCCCCTTAGCACGGCACGTCCTGTCGGTGCCCCCGATTACCCTTGGGTCACTGTGAGAGAGCGAAGCACACGAGTCCCAGAGGTGATGGCGTGAGTACGTTCGCGGCATCCCACCTGTCGCCCTCCTATCCCGACCGGGCCGCATGGGGCACGGCGACCAAGCTGCGCGCGTGGCAGCAGGAGGCCTTCGACCTCTATTTCAGACGCGAGCCACGGGACTTCATGACCGTGGCGACCCCGGGGGCGGGCAAGACGACCTACGCGCTGCGCATCGCCAGCGAACTGCTCGCGCAGAACGTGATCAGGGCGATCACCATCGTCACGCCGACCGAGCACCTGAAGCGTCAGTGGGCCGACGCCGCCGGGCGGGTCGGCATCGCGATCGACCCCGAGTTCAAGAACAGCCAGGGCACCACCTCCCGCGACTACACCGGTGTCGCGGTCACCTACGCCCAGGTCGCCATGCACCCCGCGCTCCACCGGGCCCGCACCGAGGCGCGCAAGACCCTCGTCATCTTCGACGAGGTCCACCACGCAGGTGACGCCAAGTCGTGGGGCGACGGCATCCGTGAGGCCTTCGAGCCCGCCACCCGGCGCCTGCACCTGACCGGCACGCCGTTCCGCTCCGACGACAGCCCGATCCCCTTCGTCGAGTACGCCGACGACGCCGAGGGCTTCAAACGCAGCGTCTCCGACTACTCCTACGGCTACGGCCCCGCCCTGGCCGACGGCGTCGTCCGCCCCGTCATCTTCCTGGCCTACTCGGGCGAGATGAAGTGGCGCACCCGCGCGGGCGACGAGATCGCCGCCACGCTCGGCACCCCGCTGACCAAGGACCAGCTCTCCCAGGCCTGGCGGGCCGCCCTCGACCCGAAGGGCGACTGGATCCGGCAGGTCATGCAGGCCGCCGACCGCCGCCTGACCGAGGTACGGCGCGGCGTGCCCGACGCGGGCGGCCTGGTCATCGCCACCGACCATGAGGCGGCCCGCGCCTACGCCCGCCACCTGCGCAACATCACCGGCGAGGGCGCCACGGTCGTGCTCTCCGACGACCCAGGCGCGTCCAAGAAGATCAAGCAGTTCGCCGCCTCCCAGGACCGCTGGCTGGTCGCCGTCCGCATGGTCTCCGAGGGCGTCGACATCCCGCGCCTGTGCGTCGGCGTCTACGCCACCTCGACCTCCACCCCGCTGTTCTTCGCCCAGGCGGTCGGACGCTTCGTCCGGGCCCGCAAGCGCGGCGAGACCGCCTCGGTCTTCCTGCCCTCGGTGCCGACCCTCATGGGGCTGGCCAACGAGATGGAGGTCGAGCGCGACCACGTCCTCAACAAGCGCCCGCCGGAGGACGGCCTCGACGACAGCCTGCTCGACGACGCCAACCGCAGGAAGGACAGCCCCGACGTCCTCGGCGACGAGCTGCCGTTCGAGACGATGGAGACCTCGGCGACCTTCGACCGGGTGCTGTTCGACGGCGGCGAGTTCGGCACGGGCGCCGCGGTCGGCTCGGCCGAGGAGGAGGACTTCCTCGGCCTGCCGGGGCTGCTGGAGCCCGACCAGGTCGCCTCGCTGCTGCGCAAGCGCCAGGCCGACCAGCAGGCCGCCAAGCGGCGCGCGGCCAAGCCCGCCGAGCCGGAGCTGTCGCCCCACGAGCGGCTGGCCGAGCTGCGCAAGGAGCTCAACGGCCTGGTGGGTGCCTGGAACCACCGCACCGGGCAGCCCCACGGGGTGATCCACTCCGAGCTGCGCCGCTCGTGCGGCGGTCCGCCGATCGCGCAGGCGACGGGCGAGCAGGTGCAGGAGCGCATCGACAAGATCCGCCAGTGGGCGACGCAACGATCCCGCTGACCCGCTGACGACGAAGCGGCCACCAGGGTGCACCTGGTGGCCGCTTCGTCGTCGTGGCGCTGACGGCGAGGAGTCCGTGGCGCGGCCGTACGGACGCGCTGCGCGGAGCCTGCCGGGAGGGCGTCAGGGATCCTGCCGATCGGCGATGTCGCGTCCGGTGCGCCCGTCGACCGGCTGGTAGCGGGTGCGCTGCGGCACCTCGATGGCCATCCGCAGCCATGCCGTGTCGCCCGCGACGTGGACGGGGACGGTGCGCGCCCCCTTGGGCCGGCTGTCCCAGGGACCTTCGTGCACCCAGACCCGCAACTGGCCTCCCTTCGGGCGCAGGACGACCTTGGCGGTCTGGCACTCGTCGGGCCGCGCCGACCAGAACAGCTCCAGGCGCTGGTGGTCCCTGGCCAGCCGTGCCGTCTGCGGGACGGGCGCCCGCGCCGGGCACTGCGCCGCGATCGGCCGCGGGGGAGCGGGGACGTCGTGCGCGACGACGTCGGAAACCTCGTGGCCGGGGCTCAGCACCACCGTCGCCCCCTCCAGCGCGGCCAGCGTGAGCAGGGCGCCGATCCTGGCCGTGACGCGGCCGCGGAAGACGATCCACAGGCACAGCGGCGACAGCACGAGCCAGGCGAGGCCGAGAGCGATGGACAGCATGGGACGTCCTCTACGCGTCGGGTGAGCTTGCTAGCTCTCCGTAGTAGCGCGGCAGCGGAGAGTTCTCATCGCCTTGACTATCACATCATCGGGCGGTTGCGCGCTGTCTACCCGGCGTGGCGTCAGCTGACCATCGGGGCGCCGCTCAGCACGGCGCCCGCGTCCTTCAGCTGTCCCAGCGCCGCCTGCGTGGTGTTCCTGGACACGCCCGCCGTCAGGCCCAGCAGCACCCGCACCGCCAGCCCGTGCTCGACCGCGTCGAGCGCCGTGGCGCGCACGCAGTGGTCGGTGGCGATGCCGACGACGTCGACCGCGTGCACGCCGCGCTCGGCCAGCCACGTGGCCAGCGGGACACCCGACTCGGAGGCGCCCTCGAAACCGCTGTAGGCCGCCGCGCCCGCGCCCTTGCTGAAGACCTCCTCCACCTTCGAGGTGTCGAAGCTGGGGTGGAAGTCGGCGCCACTCGTGCCCGCGACGCAGTGCGGGGGCCAGGTGGTGGCGTAGTTGGGCTCGTCCGCGAAGTGGACCCCGGGGTCGACGTGGTAGTCGCGCGTGGCCACCACGTGGTCGTAACGATGCGCTGCGACGTGCTCGCTGATCGCCTTGGCGACTGCGGCGCCACCCTGCACCGGAAGGCTGCCGCCCTCGCAGAAGTCGTTCTGCACGTCCACGATGATCAATGCGGTGCTCACACTATCGAGCCTACTCACGACGTGCCGCTTCTGCCCGGGCGGCGGGGGCCTGTCCGGATCAGGGGGCTCAGGCGAACTCGGTCGGGATCGCCGCGTACCCCCTGCCGAGGTGCAGTGCCTCCAGCGGCAGCCGCGCGACGGCCCCGCGGTGCCGGTCGCGCGCCGCGTCCAACGGCTCCCTGCCGACGATCTCGCCGTCGCGCACCAGCTGGTGCAACAGCGCGATGCCGTCTTCCGGTATCGAGCCGGAGGTGGTCACCAGCTCGGTCTCGTAGTGCCCGCGCTCGTCGAGCAGGCGGAAGGCGTGCTTGCGCCCGCCGCGCGACGGCTTGCCGACCGACCGCTTGGCGACGGGCTCCAGCGTCCCCTCGGCCGTCTCCCTGGACACCATCTTGTAGACGAGCGCGGCCGTGGGCACGCCCGAGCCCGTCACGAGCGAGGTGCCCACGCCGTAGCCGTCGACGGGCGCCGCGGCGAGCGCCGCGATGGCGTACTCGTCGAGGTCGGAGGTGACCAGGATGCGGGTCTTGAAGGCGCCGAGCGCGTCGAGCTGCTCGCGCACCTCCTGCGCGGCCGCCGCCAGGTCGCCGGAGTCGATGCGGACCGCGCCGAGGTCGGTGCCCGCCAGCTCCACCGCCGTCCGCACGGCCTCGGCGACGTCATAGGTGTCGACCAGCAGCGTCGTGCCCTTGCCGAGCGAGGCGATCTGGGCCGCGAAGGCGGCCCGCTCGCTGTCGTGCAGCAGGGTGAAGGCGTGCGCGGCCGTGCCCCTGGTCGGGATGCCGTATTCGCGCCCCGCCATCAGGTTCGACGTCGAGGAGAACCCGGCGATGTAGGCCGCGCGCGCGGCGGCGACCGCGGCCCGCTCGTGCGTACGGCGGGAGCCCATCTCGATGAGCGGCCTGGTGCCCGCCGCGTTGGCCATGCGGGAGGCCGCGGAGGCGATCGCGCAGTCGTGGTTCAGGACGGACAGGATGAGCGTCTCGAGCACGACGGCCTCGGCGAAGGTGCCCTCCACGACCATGATCGGCGAGCCCGGGAAGTAGAGGTCGCCCTCGCGGTAGCCGTACACGCTCCCGGAAAATCGGTAATCGGTGAGAAACTCCAGAGTCGGCTCGTCCACGATGCCGTGCTCCCGGAGAAAGGTGAGTTCATCCTCACCGAAACGGAAGTGCTCAAGCTCATCCAGCACCCGGCCGGTGCCGGCGACCACCCCATACCGCCGTCCTCCGGGCAAATGGCGGGCGAACACTTCGAAGACCGCCCGCCGGCCCGCCGCCCCGCTCCGCAGGGCCGCCTGCAACATCGTCAGCTCATAGTGATCTGTAAGCAACGCAGTGCTCATGGTCATACTCACGAGTTCGAGACTACGGCCCAGATAGGGCAGACTCGGGGATGTGGGTAGCACCGCTCCAATCGCCGTCGAGCGTCCTTCAACGGACGTCCGGCCCGATCTGCCATGGGTCACGATCGTCTGGAACGACCCGGTCAACCTGATGTCCTATGTGACCTACGTGTTCCAGACCGTGTTCGGCTACTCCAAGACGAAGGCCGAGAAGCTCATGATGGACGTCCACCACAAGGGCAAGGCCGTCGTGTCGAGTGGCACGCGTGAAGAGATGGAACGCGATGTGCAGATTCTTCACTCCTACGGCCTGTGGGCGACACTCCAGTCGGACTCGCTCTCGTGAGGTGGTGCGGGTGAGTTCGGGTTTCAGATCCCGCCACGGTGGCGGCGTCATCGCGCAGTTCGAGGCCGCCGAGGTCTCGATCCTGCGCTCGATGGTGACGCAGGTGCTCGGCCTGGTCACGCCCGGTGAGACCGGCGACGACCCGCTGGAGCGCGCGCTGGGCATCGGCGCGGCCGAGAAGTCCACCGATCCGGTGCTGGCCCGGCTGTTCCCCTCGGCGTACGCCGACGACGCCGCGGCGGGGGAGTTCCGCCGCTACACCGAGGCGACGTTGCGGGAGGGCAAGCGGGCCGACGCGCAGACCATGCTCGACACCGCCCGCCCCGGGCGCACGGAGCTCACGGCCGAGCAGGCGCAGGCGTGGCTGCGCTCCCTCAACGACCTACGGCTGGCGCTGGGCACGCGGCTGGAGGTGACGGAGGAGGTGCACGAGGAGATCGCCGCGATGTCGGAGGACGATCCCCGGTACCCGGCATTCGTGACCTACGACTGGCTGACCTACCTCCAGGACACCCTCGTCCGCGCGCTCTGGTGACTCCCGTCCGCCTTCCCGCCTTCCTGCTGACCCCGTCTCCCTTGTTTCCCGTCAGGCGGGACCGCGCGCCGGAGCGCCCCTCCGGGGTCGAGCGGCTCGTGACGGCCCGGGTAATCTCTGCAGCATGCTGACGATCTCGCAGGATCTTGTCGACAAGATCATTGCGCACGCCCGTGCCGATCACCCCGACGAGGCGTGCGGGGTGATCGCCGGTCGTGACGGCGTTCCTGAGCGGTTCGTCCCGATGGAGAACGCCGAGCGCTCACCCACCTTCTACCGCTTCGACTCGATCGAGCAGCTGAAGGTGTGGCGGGAGATGGACGACCGCGACGAGGAGCCCGTCGTGATCTACCACTCCCACACCTCCACCGAGGCCTATCCCTCGCGCACCGACGTGTCCTACGCCTCCGAGCCGAACGCGCACTACGTCCTCGTCTCGACCAGGGAGGAACTCGGCGACCAGCCCGAGCTCCGCTCCTACCGCATCGTCGACGGGGTGATCACCGAGGAAGAGGTGACCATCACGTGAGACGGCGAACCGTGGCGATCCGCGCCGTGGGTACACTGCTGTCCATGACGGTCCGGCCTGTGCAGAGCTTCCTCTTCGCGCACACTCCGTCCGTCGTCGTCTACGACTGTCGCTGACCGGCGGTTTCACGGAATCCCAGATCCCGCACCGGTGTTTGCCCGGTGGACGACGACTTGAACGAGGAGACTGACCCGCGATGGCCATCGAGGTTCGCATCCCGACCATCCTGCGCAACTACACCGACGGCGCCAAGGCCGTCGACGCCGAGGGCGCCACACTCGACGAGCTGATCAGCAACCTGGAGGCCCGGCACCCGGGCATCAAGGAGCGCCTGGTCGACCAGGGCGCGCTGCGCCGTTTCGTGAACGTGTACCTGAACGACGAGGACGTCCGCTTCCTCGGCGGGCTCGAGACGCCCGTCTCGGACGGCGACACCGTGACCGTGCTCCCGGCCGTCGCGGGCGGCTCGCGCTAACCCTCCGCGCCACCCCGGTCGCCTCTCGCTCGCGCCGAACGGTCTCGTCCGGCCTGGTCCGGGCCGAACCGGCTCCGTCCCTCCCGATCCGGGCCGGAGGGCTCCGCCCGGCCGACCCGGTGGAACGACCGGTAGGCACACCTGAGGGAACGGCGCACCCTGCTGAGGCCCGTTCCCTCCGGGGGAGCGCTCGGGCGGCGGCCGGGACAGGCCGTCAGGCCGTGCCGCCCGCTCCCGAGCCGGCACACCGATCAGTCTCCCGAGCCGGCCCGGCCGCCGAGCCGTCCGACCCCGTCAGATCGGTGCCGCCGGCCACCGAGCCTTCCGGCCACGTCAGATCGGTGCGGGCCGGCCGTCCGATCCTGGTTGGTCGGTGCGGTCCGTGCGGTCCCGGACGACGGCCGGGTCGCCGCCCGGCGGGCGGACGCCGGAAGCCTCGTGGCACGATTCGTCATGTCACATCCAGATCCCTGTGAACGCCGAAGCGGAAGCCGTACACCATGCGCTTTGACTCCCTGATCGACTCCGTCGGTCGCACGCCGCTCGTGGGCCTGCCCAGGCTCTCGCCTTCCGACGACGTCCGGATCTGGGCCAAGCTGGAGGATCGCAACCCCACGGGCTCGATCAAGGACCGTCCGGCCCTGTGGATGATCGAGCAGGCGGAGAAGGACGGCCTGCTCACCCCCGGCTGCACGATCCTGGAGCCCACCAGCGGCAACACCGGCATCTCGCTGGCCATGTCGGCCAAGCTGAAGGGCTACAGGCTGATCTGCGTCATGCCCGAGAACACCTCCGAGGAGCGCCGCCAGCTCCTCCGGATGTGGGGAGCGGAGATCATCTCCTCACCCGCGGCGGGCGGCTCCAACGAGGCGGTCAGGAGAGCCAAGCAGCTCGCTGCCGAGAACCCCTCGTGGATCATGCTCTACCAGTACGGCAACCCGGCCAACTGGCGCTCCCACTACGAGTCGACGGGCCCCGAGATCCTCGAGGACCTGCCCACCGTGACGCACTTCGTCGCGGGACTCGGCACCACGGGCACGCTCATGGGCGTCGGCCGCTACCTGCGCGAGCACGTGCCCGGCATCCAGATCGTGGCCGCCGAGCCGCGCTACGGCGAGCTCGTGTACGGCCTGCGCAACGTCGACGAGGGCTTCATCCCCGAGCTGTACGACGAGTCGGTGCTCACCACGCGGTTCTCCGTCGGCTCCGGTGACGCGCTGCGCCGTACCAGGGAACTGCTGGCCTCGGAGGGCATCTTCGCCGGGGTCTCGACCGGCGCGGCCCTGCACGCGGCGCTGGGGATGGCGGCCAAGGCGGTCAAGGCGGGGACGCGGGCCGACATCGTGTTCGTGGTGGCCGACGGCGGGTGGAAGTACCTGTCGACCGGTGCCTACGAGGGAACCCTCGACGAGGCGGAGAGCAGGCTCGAAGGCCAGCTCTGGGCCTGATCCCGGCCAGGGGGCTCGGCCCTGGCCGCGGTGCCCTCACGGCACCGGGTCACTCCGCCAAGCCCCGCTGGGCTCGGCGGTGGCGAGGGGGCAGGACAGCTTCGTACTGGTCGCAGACCCTGGGTGTCTAGCGCAGCTCGGACTCCAGCAGTCCCATCATGAGGAAGTCGTGACGCCTGCCCCTGCTGCGGAAGGCCTGCCTGCGCCTGCCCTCCTCGACGAAGCCCACCTTCTTGTACACGTGGACGGCGGCGGCGTTGTCGGCGACGACCCAGAGCATGATGCGGTGCAGGCCGATCTCCTCGAAGGCGTACCGGCAGATCACCCGCAGCGCGTCGGTGGCGTGGCCGCCGCCCCAGTGGTCGCGGTCGCCGATCGCGATGCTCTGCAGGGTGGCCTCGCCGTGCACGAAGTCGGTGTCGCCGAGCGCCAGGTACCCGATCAGCTTCTCCTCGGCGAGCGTCTCGATGCCCAGCAACATCTCCTCGAAGGTGTTGCGCGGCCGGTTCTCGCCCTTCTCCTCGCTCTGCGCGAGCGAGATGGGCGGCGAGCCGTCCATCCAGCGGCCGACCTCCGGGTCGTGGTACCAGCGCCACATGAGTTCGCTGTCGGCAGGCTCCAGGGCTCGCAGGCGTACGCGCTCTCCGGTCAGCATGGGGATGTGTCTCCCTCCCTAGGGGTTCGGCGGCCACACACCTATCGAGCCGGTCGGCCGGCGCGCAACGCATTTTCCGAGACATCGGTCATGCGAGGACGCGCGCCCGCCGGGCGGAGACGTCGCGACCACGGCACCCGGCGCCGCTCGGCGCCGGTGCGTCACCGCAGGTCGGGGGACGGCGGTCAGAGCGTGCCGGTACGGTCTCCGGCCGGAGTCGCCTCTCCTTCGCAGATGTAGCATCGGCAGGAGTGGAGGCGATGTCGTGATCGCACTGGTGACCGGCGGGAATCGCGGGATCGGGCTGGAGGTCGGCAGGCAGCTCGCCGACCTGGGGCACACCGTCCTGCTCACCGCCCGTTCCCTGGAGGCGGCCACCGCCGCGGCGAGCCGGTTGGGGCCCGCGGCGCATCCGCTGCGGCTCGACGTCACCTCGCAGGAGGACACCGAGCGGGTGGCGGCTGAGATCGCCGACCGGTTCGGCCGCCTGGACGCGCTCATCAACAACGCCGCCATCACCTACGACACGTGGCAGCGAGCCGTCGACGCCGACCTGGACGTCGTCAGGGAGGCGGCCGAGACCAACCTGTACGGCCCGTGGCGGCTGGTCCAGGTCCTGCTGCCGCTGCTGCGCAGGAGCAGGCATCCCCGGATCGTGAACGTCTCCAGCGAGGCGGGGTCGCTGGCCGGCATGGGCGGCGGCACCCCCGCCTACACCGCCTCGAAGGTCGCGCTCAACGGCCTCACCAGGATGCTTGCCGGTGAGTTGCGGCCCGAGGGGATCCTGGTCAACGCGATCTGCCCGGGGTGGGTGGCCACCGACATGGGCGGGCCCGGTGGTCGTCCGGTCGTGGCGGGCGCGGCGGGCATCGTCTGGGCGGCCACGCTGCCCGACGACGGCCCGACGGGAGGCTTCTTCAGGGACGGCCGGCCGCTGCCCTGGTGACCGGGCGCCACGTGGGGCCGCCGCGGACGGATGGAACGAGAAGGGCCGCGCCCCGGGAGCCCCCGGGGCGCGGCCCTTTCGATCGTCGGCTCAGTTGAACAGGACGCGGAGCGAGAAGTCGGCCTCGCCGCCGCTCTGCTTGCCGCTGAAGCCCACCGCGCTGAGGACCTTGGCGTTGGCCTGGTCGTCGCCGGAGAGGCTGTTCAGGTACAGCGGCTCGATCTTGTCCACGTCGACGAACAGGGCGAAGGTCGCGCTGGAGGCGTCGGGGATCGCGTTCTTGAAGTTCTCGCTGTCGCCCAGCGCGCCGTCCTCCGACAGCAGCTTCGCGTACTCGGGCGTGGTCGCGAGGGTGAACGTGCCGTCGCCGGGGACCTTGGCGATCTGCGGCGCGGGCTGGCCCTGGTCGGTGAAGGCCTTCTCGATCTTCCCGATGACCTCCTGCGCCTTGGCCGGGTCAGTGACGATCTTGACGCCTGCCTTGGGCATGCCGCCCTGGTCGAGGTTGGCCAGGCCGTCGCCGTCGAGCGCGACGGTCAGGTTCTTGCCGAGCAGCGTCGCCAGGTCGGCGGGCAGCGCCAGGCCGTACTTCTGCTGGGCCATGTCCACGAACTGCTGGAAGCCGGCGCCCTCCTCGGTCGCGGCCAGGCTCGTCTGCAGCTCGCCCCACTGCTTGGTGATCGCCTCGTCCAAGCCGGAGATGGACAGCGCGCCCACGGTGGAGGCGGGCAGCGTGGACAGGTCGGCGGCCTGCGGGTCGCCGATCGCCATCGCCTCGGCGCCGCGGACGATGCCGGCGAACTCGGCGTAGGCGGAGTCGAAGCGCAGGGCCGCGGCGAACCGGGCGTTCTTCATCTTCTCCAGCATCTGCTTCGACTGCTCGGGCAGCCCGGCCATGTCCGCCTGGGCGAACTCGACCATCTTCCCGAAGCTCATCCACGTCGACAGCACGCCGGGCTCGCCGAGCGCGTCGAGGTCGGAGCTGAAGTCGTCGCTCTCGGCGAGCGTGGGAGCCGCGGCGTACTTGTCGGCCGCCGCCTGGTCCTCGCTGAGGATCGCGTAGTCCTCGCGGAAGGCGATGCCGTACTTCTCGTCACCCATCAGCTTGGCGATGCCGGCCTTGGCCGCTTCCGCGTCCTTGACCTGGACGGCGAAGGCGATGCCGGGATCCTCGTCCTTGGCGGGCGGCGGGAGGACGGCGAGGCCGAGCCTGCTGCCGAGCCACGGGTCCACGTCCTTGGCGAAGTCGACGTCCTTCAGGTCGTCGCTGTCGGACTTGATCGCCTCGAACAGCGCCTTCCGCGGGTCGTCACCGGTGAACGTGTCCTTGGTGACGGTGAACTTCCTGGCCAGGTTGAACAGCGCGATCTTCTGGTTGGCGGCCGGGTCGAGGTCGATGCGGACATAGGCCATCGCGCCGCCGGGAAGCACCTCGTGCGGCTGCGTGCCGCCACCGCCGAGGAAGGAGGCGGCGGCCCAGACGCCGCCACCGCCGACGAGCACGACCAGAAGGGCCGCGATGCCCGCGATCAGCCAGCCCCTGCCACCCTTCTTGCCCGGCTGCGGCTGCGGCGGACCCCACCCTTCAGGGCCCTGCTGCTGCCATCCCGCCGACTCCTGCGGGGCCTGCTCGCCGTAGGAGAACTGCTGCGTCTGCTGGTACGGCTGCTGCTGCTGGCCATAACCCGGCTGCTGCTGGCCGTAGCCCTGCTGTCCATAGCCCTGCTGTCCAGGACCCTGCTGGCCGTAGCCGGGCTGCCCGTAGCCCTGCTGTCCCTGGCCGTACTGCGGTTGCTGGGGCTGCTGGGGCTGCTGCTGGTACGGCTGCTGCTGCTGCTGGTAGGGCTGCTGGGGCGGGTAGGGCTGCTGCGGGTACGGCTGGCCGCCCTGCGGTTGTCCTTCGTTCCATCGGTAGGCCGTGGTCCGGTCCGGATCCTGGCCGCCAGGGGGAGTATTCGCCGACATCACTCAACTCACAATGTGGACTTATTGACCACAGAGAAGTTAGTGCATGTGACTAGAGAGCTGGTTGCAAAGTACTGAAACCGGAAGATTTGCCGCGAAGCCTAGACCCTGCTCAGTTCCTTGCGCAGCGCCGTGAGGTGTACTTCGCCGGTGTCGCTGGAGTCGACGGCGTCCCAGGGCACGAACGTGCAACCCGCGTAGACGACGCGGGCCAGCAGCTCCGACAGCCAGCCGAGACTGCCCTCCCGGTCCCTGGTCAGCCCGAGCATGACGGGAGCGCGATGCGCGGAGACCACGAGCCCCATCACGGTATGGCTGTGCATGGACTCGTCCCTGTTCCTGACCACGCGGACGTCGACCACGTAGCCGACCCACACGCCCCGGGCGTCCCAGACGGACTGGCCCATGAGTGCTGTCAAACCCACCATGATCCAACTCTTCCATCGAGAGGGCGTTTTCGCAGGTAGGCGCGCTGTGATCGGAATGTCGTAGAGTATGGAGCCACTAGAACTTAGTTCGGGAGAAGGTATGACCAAGTTCGACGAGGCGACGCAGGCGATCAGGATCGACGAGGGCGTCTACGACGTGTGCCTCGATCCCGGCTACTCCATCGGCGGCCCGCTCAACGGCGGATACCTGATGGCGGTGCTCCTGCGGGCCGCGGTGGACGCCTCGCCGCACGCGCACCCGGTCAGTACGGCCGTGCAGTTCCTGCGCGCGCCGCGTCCCGGGCCCGCCAAGGTGGTGGTGGAGCCGCTGAAAGCAGGAGGGACGGCGGCGTTCGCGCGGGTGAGGTTGGTCCAGGACGACGTCGCGCAGCTGGAATCACTGGTGACGACGGCCACCTTGACCGACGCCGAGCCGATATACGCGGATAAGTCGGTAATTGGGATGCCGGACATCGCGGAATGTGGCAAGCTGCCCGATCCGAAGCCCGAGTCGGGGATGACGTTGAACGCGCAGCTGGAGATGCGCTTCGACCCGCCCACGATCGGATGGCTGCACGGCCGGCCCACAGGGCGTCCCGAGGCGCGCGCCTACTTCAGGATGGCCGAGCCGCAGGACCCCGACCCCTTCGTGCTCGCGCTGGCCGTGGACGCGCTGCCGCCCGTGGTGTTCTCGGCCGGGCAGCGAGGCTGGGCGCCGACCGTCGACCTCACCTGGCACCTGCGCGCGCTGCCCGCTCCCGGCTGGCTCACCCTGCTGGGCAGCGGACGGCTCGTCGCCGACGGGTGGTTCGACGAGGAGGTCGAGGTGTGGGACTCGGCCGGACGGCTGGTGGCGCAGTCACGCCAGCTGGCCCGGGTGGGCCGCGGCTGACGCGACCCGCCGGGCGCCCTTGTGAGGATTCTTACGCTGTGGTGATCCCGCAGGTCGCCTACCCTCTGAAACGTGCCGGACGCGAGCATTGGAATCTTCGACAGCGGGGTAGGCGGCCTGACCGTCGCCAGGGCGATCATCGATCAGCTGCCCCACGAGTCCATCACCTACGTGGCCGACACGGCCCGCCAGCCGTACGGGCCGAAAAAGATCGCCGAACTACGCGGCTACGCGCTGGAGGTGATGGACCACCTCGTCGAGAACGACGTCAAGATGCTCGTCATCGCCTGCAACAGCGCCAGCGCCGCCGTGCTGCGCGACGCGCGTGAGCGCTACGACGTTCCCGTGGTCGAGGTGATCCAGCCGGCCACCAGGCGTGCCGTCAAGGCCACCCGCAACGGCAAGGTCGGCGTGATCGCGACGACCGCGACGATCGGGTCGATGGCCTACCAGGACGCCTTCGCCGCCGCCCCCGACGTCACCCTCACCAGCGTGGCCGCCCCGCGCCTGGTCGAGTACGTGGAACGCGGCGAGACGATGAGCGACGAGCTCATCGAGGTCGTCCGCGGCTACCTGGCACCCGTCCAGGAGGCGGGGTGCGACACCCTCATCCTGGGCTGCACCCACTACCCGCTGCTGACCGGCGCGATCTCCTACGTCGCGGGCGACGACGTCACGCTCGTCTCCAGCGCGGAGGAGACGGCCAAGGACGTCTACCGGATCCTCCACGACCGCGGTCTCGCCAACGGTGCCACCTCCCCCCAGCACCGCTTCCGCGTGACCGGCGACTCCGCGCTCTTCGCCGAACTGGGCAGACGCTTCCTCGGGCCCGAGATCCAGGCGGTCGAGCTGGCCGCTGTCGGGGGTAGCACCACCTCGAACGGGAGGTCCGCATGAAGGTGACGATCGTCGGATGCTCGGGGAGCTTTCCCGGACCCGACAGCCCAGCGTCCTGCTACCTGGTCGAGGCCGAGGGCTTCCGCCTGCTGCTCGACTTCGGCAGCGGCTCCCTGGGCCCGCTCCAGCGCCACATCGGCCTCTACGACATCGACGCCATCTGCCTGTCGCACCTGCACGCCGACCACTGCCTGGACATCTGCGGCTACCACGTGGTCCGCACCTACGGGCCGGGCGCGCCGCACCCGCGCATCCCGGTCTACGCGCCGCGCGACGCGCCCCGAAGGCTCGCCGCCGCCTACGGCATGCCGGAGGAGCCGGGCCTGGAGACCGCCTTCGAGTTCAGGCCGCTGGCGCCGGGACGGTTCGCGATCGGCCCCTTCGAAGTCACGGCGGGCCTGGTCAACCACCCCGTCGAGGCCTACGGCTTCCGCGTCGCGCACGCGGGCAGGACGCTGGCCTACTCCGGCGACACCGGCGAGTGCGCCGAACTGGTGAAGCTGGCCGACGGCGCCGACCTGCTGCTGTGCGAGGCGTCCTTCGTCGAACGCCCCGGCCTCACGCCCGACCTGCACATGACGGGGCGCCAGGCGGCCGAGCACGCGGCCAAGGCGAAGGCGGGAAGGCTCGTCCTGACCCACCTGGTTCCATGGAACGACAGCGCCACCGTGCTCGAGGAGGCCGCGCACGGCGGCTTCGGCGGGCCGATCGAGCTGGCCCGCAGCGGCGCCGTCTACGACCTGACCTGAACGGTCAAGGGCGTTCTTACACGGGGATAGGGTGATCTGCATGTCTCGACAGGATGGACGTGCCCCTGACCAGCTTCGCCCGGTGAAGATCACCAGGGGGTGGCTCGCGCACGCCGAAGGTTCCGTGCTGGTGGAATTCGGCAACACGCGCGTGCTGTGCGCCGCCTCCGTCCAGGACAGCGTGCCGCGCTGGCGCAGGGGCAGCGGGCAGGGCTGGGTGACCGCCGAGTACGCGATGCTGCCGCGGGCCACCAACACCCGCAACGACCGCGAGTCGGTGAAGGGCAAGATCGGCGGGCGCACCCACGAGATCTCCCGGCTGATCGGCCGCTCGCTGCGCGCGTGCGTCGACTACAAGGCGCTCGGCGAGAACTCCGTCCTGCTCGACTGCGACGTCCTGCAGGCCGACGGCGGCACCCGCACCGCCGCGATCACCGGCGCCTACGTCGCGCTGGCCGACGCGGTGGCGTGGATGCGCGAGAGGAAGATGTGCCCCGGCGACCCGCTCGTCGACTCGGTGGCGGCGGTGTCGGTCGGCGTGGTGAAGTCCACGCCGATGCTCGACCTCTGCTACGTCGAGGACGTCGCCGCCGAGACCGACATGAACGTCGTGATGACAGGCTCCGGGGCGTTCGTCGAGGTCCAGGGCACCGCGGAGGGCGCGCCGTTCGACCGGCGGGCGCTCGACCAGCTGCTCGACCTCGCCGCCACGGGCTGTGAAGAACTGACGCTGCACCAGCAGGAGGCACTGGGCCGATGAGAATCGTGCTGGCGACCCGCAACACCGGCAAGATCGTCGAGCTGCGCCGGATCCTCGACGGGTTCGAGGTCGTGGGCCTCGAGGAGTTCCCCGAGATCGGCGAGGTGGCCGAGACGGGCCTGACGTTCGCCGAGAACGCCCTGCTCAAGGCGCACGCCGTCGCCCAGGGCTCCGGCCTGCCCGCCGTCGCCGACGACTCGGGGCTGTGCGTCGACGCCCTCAACGGCATGCCCGGCGTGTTCTCGGCACGCTGGTCGGGCAAGCACGGCGACGACGACGCCAACCTCGACCTGCTGCTCGCCCAGGTGTCCGACGTGCCCGACGCGCGGCGCACCGGCCGTTTCGTGTGCGCGGCCGCGCTGGCGCTGCCGTCCGGCGAGGAACGAGTCGTCGAGGGCGAGCTGACGGGACGGCTGCTGAGGGAACGGCGGGGGAGCAACGGCTTCGGCTACGACCCGATCTTCGTGCCGGACGGGGAGTCGCGCACGACCGCGCAGATGGACCCGGCCGAGAAGGACGCGATCAGCCACCGCGGCCGCGCCTTCCGCGCCCTCGCCCCGATCGTCGCCGCCGTACTCTCCTGACCCCGCCCGCGCCGGCCATCCTTCCCGTACGGCGCGCCGTGCGCCGCGCTTTTGCGGCGCTCCGAGTCCGCACTTCGCGGTGAGCCGTGGCCGCGCCGGGGGTCCTTCCTGTACGGCGCGCCGGGTGCTGCCCCTTGCGGCGAGCGTGCGCCGCGCGGCCATCCTTCCCGTACGGCAAGCCGGGTCAAGGCCACCGCGGTCACCGCTGACCGCCCGTCCGTCACGCCACTCCAGCGGCGACACGCACCCGCCGTGACGTCGCCTGGTTTCGTCACCGGTACGTAAGATCTCCCGCTCCGGGGCGGGCGTAGCGTTTTCCCGTGGAGAGCGTGGAGAGTGGCAAGGCCGTGCCCGCGTGGGCGGCAGCGGTCGTCGGGCTGGTCGCCGGAGCGGTGGCGCTGGGCGTCGGGTACCTGGTCGCGGCGCTGGTGGGGCCGGGTTCGTTCCCCGTCGTCGCGGTGGGCGACGCGTTGGTGGACCTGGCGCCCGCGCCCGCCAAGGAGTGGGCGATCGCGACGTTCGGGGAGAGCGACAAGACGGTCCTCGTGGCCGGGGTGGTGGTCGTGCTCGCGCTCGTCGCCGCCGCGCTCGGGGTGCTGTCACGGCGGGGTGTGGGCCTCGGTCAGGCGGGTTTCGCGGTGTTCGGGGTGGTGGGGCTGCTGGCGGTGCTCACCAGGCCGGGCGCGGGCGCCGCCGACGGGCTCGCGACGGTGGTGGGGGCGCTGGCGGGGTCGTGGGCGTTGACGCTGCTGTTCCGGCACGCCGTGCAGCCCCTTCCGGCCGGACCGGCACCCTCCACCTTCACTCGGCCACCGGCCTCTTCTCCACCGGCCTCTTCTCCACCGGCCTCTTCTCCACCGGCCTCTTCTCCACCGGCCTCTTCTCCACCGGCCTCTTCTCCACCGGCCTCCCCTTCGGCAGCCGAGTATCCCGCGGCACCAGCGTCTTCTCCGATCCCGGAATCTCCTCCGGCACCCGGATCTTCAGCGATCCCGAAATCTTCTTCGGCGCCAGGGTCGTCTGCCACACCGACGTCTTCTCCGATCCCGGAGTCTGCTCCGGCACCGAGGTCTTCCTCGGCTCCTGGTTCGTCTCCTGGATTGGGGTCTTCCCTGGCCCCCGGATCTGCCTCGACACCCGCCTCTTCTCTTGCGCCGGCGTCTTCTTCGATCCCCAGCTCTTCTGCGGCCAGTCGGGCAGGAGAGCCGCCGCTACCCGCCCTTGACCGGCGGCGGTTCGTGCTCGGCGTGGCTGGTGGGATCGCCGTCGCGGGGGCGGCCGCGATGGCGGGGCAGGTGCTGTCCGGCCGCCGGGTGGGTGACACGGCCAGGGTCGGAGTGGCGCTGCCGAGGCCCGCCACGCCCGCCGGGCCGCTGCCCCGCGGGGCCGACTTCCGGATCGGCGGGCTGTCGCCGTTCGTCACGCCGAACAGGGACTTCTACCGTGTCGACACCGCCATCATCGTCCCCCAGGTGAACCCGAACACCTGGACGCTGCGCATCCACGGCATGGTGGACCGGCCGATCGAGCTCACGTTCGACGACCTGCTCAGGCGACCGCTGACCGAGGCCGACATCACGCTGACCTGCGTGTCCAACGAGGTCGGCGGGCAGTACGTGGGCAACGCCCGGTGGCTGGGAGTGCGGATGGCGGACGTCCTGCGCGCGGCGGGCATCCAGCGCGACGCCGACATGCTGCTGTCCACGTCGGCGGACGGGTTCACCTGTGGCACGCCGGTGGACGTCGTGCTGGACGGCAGGGACGCGCTGTTCGCCGTCGCGATGAACGGGGAGGTGCTGCCCGTCGACCACGGCTTCCCGGTCAGGCAGGTGGTGCCGGGGCTCTACGGGTACGTGTCGGCCACCAAGTGGGTGGTCGACATCAAGGTGACACGGTTCGACGTCGACGAGGCGTACTGGACGCCGCGCGGGTGGGCGGCCAAGGCGCCGATCAAGA
Organism: Nonomuraea sp. NPDC003754; assembly: GCF_053605785.1. Classification (NCBI taxonomy): domain Bacteria; kingdom Bacillati; phylum Actinomycetota; class Actinomycetes; order Streptosporangiales; family Streptosporangiaceae; genus Nonomuraea; species Nonomuraea sp. NPDC003754. The sequence continues at coordinate 19,044 of NZ_JBSGJX010000015.1, read as the reverse complement.
CCCAGTCGCGGATCGACGTGCCCAAGTCCGGCGCGAGGCTGAGGCGCGGCCGTACGACGATCGCGGGGGTGGCGTGGGCGCAGCACACCGGCGTCGCGGCCGTGGAGGTGCGGATCGACGGAGGCGCCTGGCAGCGGGCCAGGCTGGCTGAGGTGCCGGGGCCGGACACCTGGCGGCAGTGGGCCCTGGACTGGGACGCGACGGCGGGCGGCCACACGATCGAGGTGCGGGCGACAGACGCCGCGGGCCGTGCCCAGACCGGACGGCAGGCGCCGGTGGCGCCCGACGGGGCGACCGGCTGGCACACCATCTCGGTCCGGGTCGACTGACCGACCCTGTTGTCCGATGGGTCGGCTGACCGGCTTTGGTCGTTCCTGTGAGGGGTCGGCTGACCGGGTCACGCTAGGGGTTGGCTGGCCGGTTCTGGTCGTTCCTGTGAGGGGGGTTGGCTGACCGGGTCATGTGAGGGGTCGGCTGGCCGGTTCTGGTCGTTCCTGTGAGGGGGGTTGGCTGGCCGGTTCCGGTCGCCGCATGATCGATGTTGCCCGGCCGGGAGCGGCCAGGCCGCCCGCAACCCCCGGACACCGTATGGCTTCCGAGACACGGCAAGATCGACTACCGGGTCGCCGCCATGGGAGCTCGTGCTAATCCGGCTCCAAGGCATAGCGGAGGTAGAAGTCCGGCTTGGCCAAGAAGCGTCGCCAGTGGTCCACCACGTCGAGTTTCTCCCAGGTGGCGGTGACGATGCCGTGGTCACCGAGTTCGGTGATCTGCGCTCCGGGCAGGCTCGCGAGGATCGGTGAATGAGTGGCGCAGATGATCTGGCCGCCGTCTTGGGCTACTCGGTGCATGAGCCCGACCAGTCGCACGCATGAGTGGAACGACAGAGCGGCCTCGGGTTCGTCCATCAGGTACAGCCCCGGTCCCGACACCATGCGTTCGAGCACGGTGAAGAACCCCTCGCCGTGGGATTGCTCGGTCAGGTCCTCTTCCCAGAACCCGTATCTGCCGGAGACGTTGCGCCCGAGGTTGAAGAGGGTTTCCGCCCTGAAGAAGAACGCCCGCCGCTTGAGCCGGGGGCCGTGCAGCAGACGCCATCCCAGAGTGGTCAGCTCGGCATCGAGAACCTCACCCAAGGGAGTGGCCGGGCCCGTGCTGGCGTACTTCGTGCCGGCCTTGCCGCCTTCGGAGTTGATGCCGCACGCATCAGCGATGGCTTCGACGATCGTGGACTTACCCGAGCCGTTCTCCCCGACCAGGAAGGTGACGGGCGCCGTAAGCGTCAGACCATGCTCGGCCAGGTAGCGGACCGGAGCCAGTGTCGCGGGCCAGCCCGAAGGCAGGCGGCGGGCTGTCAGCCGGGTCAGCAACACTCCAGCGCCCTCCTGTGCCTTGATCAGTCGAGCGGCGTGGGCACGCACCGGGCCGACGAGCCTCGGACAGTCGCCGCATCGGGCCGACCGATCGAGGATATGCGCGGCGGCCGACAACCGCGCCGGATCATCGCGGGATTGCGGAGTGCTCGCCGTCCACGTGTTCAGTCGGTCTCCAGCCAAATCGGCGGAACCTCGTGACGGTGAGCGATCCTCCCCCTACGATCAGTCGTCGATGACGGAAGGAGGCGGCGAGATGTTTCGCGAGAGCCTTCCCGAGGGCCGCTACGACCCGCTGATCGCCGACGGGGTCCGGTGGCGCGACTACGAGCGGGCGGCCGCCGACGTGCCGGAGCCCGTCGCGCAGGATCCCGACTGGTTCGACCTGCCGCACCGCCCGCCGCGGCTGGCCGAGTGCCGGCCGTACGGCGTGCCGGGCGGGCTGGCCCGCGCCGACCCGCAGGCCGAGTCCGACCTGGCGCACGCGCTGCCGCCGGGCACCAGGTTCGCCGACCCGCGCGGCACGTGGGTGCGGCTGGTCAACGGCATGGGCGCCGCGGAGGACCCGTTCAGGGCGGGTAACGCGGCCGACTGCGCGCTCGCGGTGGTGTCCAGCTGGCACGGCGAGCCGGTGGTCGCGGCGCCGAGGCAGCCCGAGTACGACACGGTGGGCCGCCCCCTGCTCATGGGCGAGTCGGGCGGCACGGCCAGGATCGAACGCTGGATGGGGCAGCGGCTGGAGTTCGTGGGCGAGGGCAGACCGGCCTACCCGGTGATCGCCGGGCGGCTGGCGGAGGCGGGTCACGGCGCATCGGCGGTCATCGTGGTGCGCTGGCCCGGCGGCGGCTCCCACGCGTGGAACGCCGTCAACGCCGACGGCGAGGTGATCTGGATCGACGCGCAGCGCGGGCACATGGCGGTCGAGCCGCCCTACGAGACGGTGACCGGCGTGTTCTGCGCGATCGTCGACCGGCGGGGTGAGCAGGGGTGAACCTGGACCAGGCGCGCGCGGTGGCGGAGGAGTACTTCAACGGCGGCCGGTCCGAGCCGCTGGAGCTGGGCCTCTACGCCTTCGGCGAGGGCTATGTGGTGTGGGTCAAGGCGTCCGAGCCCGACGACCCGTCGGTGCTGCCCGAGACGGTCGGCGGCGGGTGCATCGTGATCGACAGGCGCACCGGCGAGGTGGCGATCAGGCCGTTGCTCGATCCCGAGACGGTCGCCGAGCAGTGGCCGGGCCGCCACCCGCGCTGACCCCCGGCGCCGGCGGCCGGCGGCCACCGCCGGCCGTACCCGCCGGTGGGCCGGGGCCGCCGCCGGCGGGGTGTCAGCCGCTGGCCAGCGACGACACGATCGACGCGCGGGCCGCCTTGCGCGCCGGCAGCACGGCCGCGAGCACGCCCGCCAGCCCCGACAGCGCCACGAACAGCGCGATCTGCCCGAACGGCACCGACAGTGTCGCGCCCTCCAGCATGGTCCTGACGGCCGCCCAGCCGAAGGCGATGCCGAGCGTCACCCCGACCAGCGCCCCGATCAGGCCGAGCACCAGTGCCTCGACCGACAGCATCCGGCGCAGCTGCGGTCTGGTCAGGCCGAGCGCCCGCAGCAGCGCCGACTCGCGGGTGCGTTCGTGGACCGACAGCGACAGCGTGTTGGCGATGCCGAGCAGCGAGATGAGGATCGCCAGCCCGAGCAGTCCCGTGACGATCATCAGCGTCATGTCGAGCGCGTCGTCGTACTCCCCGCGCACGTCGGTCGAGCTGATCACCTGCACGGTGGGATAGTCGGCGGTGGCCGCCTCGACCAGGTCGCGCGTCCGGTCGGGATCGACGCCGTCCTTGATCTTGAGGTAGAGCTTGGAGTCGGCGCTCTTGCCGAAGTACTGGTCGTAGGAGTCCGCGGCGAGGGTGACGGCGGGCAGCAGGCTCTCGTCGTCGATCAACTGGCCGACCTTGAGCGTCACCGTGCCCTCGCGTTCGGTGGTGAGCTGGAGGGGAGAGCCCTTCCTGAGCCCCCACTCCTTGGCGAGACTCCCGGAGAGGGCGACCTCGCCGGGGCCGAGCGGCTGCAGCTTGGCGGGGCCCGCGAACGTGCCGACCACGCTGTCGTTCTTGCCCACCTTCGCGGTCGTGTCGCGGATCTGCAGGACGGAGTCGAACTCGGGCCTGGCCCGCAGCGTCTCGGCGACCGAGCGGGGGATCGCCGCCTCGCGCTCCTGGGTGGAGACCAGGTAGTCGGCGGGGAACTGCGAGTCTAGCTTGGCCGCCATCGTCACCCTGGTCGAGGCGGTCATCACCGAGATGACCGTCATCAGCGTCACGCCGATGGTCAGCGCGATCGTGGTGGTGGCCGCCCGCTTGGGGTTGCGGCCCGAGTTGTCGACGGCCAGCCGTCCCGGCACGCCGAAGAGCACCTTGGGTATCTGGCCGACCAGCCTGCTCAGCGGTCTGACCAGCACGGGACCCAGGACGAGGACCCCCAGGAAGATCAGCGAGCAGCCGCCCATCGCGACGAACAGCGAGACCTGCTGTCCAGGCGCCATGAACACCGCGGCGCCGGTCGCGCCCGCCCCCGCCAGCAGGAGGAGCGCCGCGACGACCACGCGGACCACGCCCGCGCGGAAGGTCTGCTCCTCGCTCTGGCTGCGCAGCGCCGCGATCGGCGCGACGCCGGTGGCCGAGCGGGCCGGCAGCAGGGCCGCGCCCACGGTCACCACGAGGCCCACCGCGAGCCCGATGCCGATCGTCATGGGGGCCAGCGACGGGCCGAGCCCGGTGGGCAGCGGCGCGTCCAAACTGCGCAGCACGGCCATCGCGCCCGCGCCCAGGCCGTAGCCGACGGCCAGGCCGAGCACGGAGGAGACCAGGCCGACCGCCACCGACTCCAGCAGCACCGAGCCGAACACCTGGCCGCGCGTCGCGCCGATGCAGCGCAGCAGCGCCATCTCCCGCGTCCGCTGCGCGACCAGGATGTTGAAGGTGTTGTAGATGACCAGAGCGGCCACCATCATCGCGATCAGTCCGAAGATCAGCAGGCCGAGCTTGATGAACTCGATCTGCACGCCGTTGCGCTTCGCCATCGCCGCGGCCAGCTCGTAGCCGGTCGCGACCTCGTAGTCCTGGCCGACGGCCGCCGTGACGGCCTTCTTGAGCGCGGCGGGGTCGTCACCGGTCAGGTCGATCTCGCGAAAGCCCTTCTCGCCCGTCATGCGCTGGGCGGTCTCGGTGGTGAAGCCGATCGCGCCGGTGTAGCCGAGCTCCTGGTCCAGGCCGACGTCGAACAGGCCGACGAGCTTGAAGGACTGCTTGGCGCCCTTGCGGTCGAGCGCCGTGACCGTGTCGCCGACCTTGAACCCCTGCTTGCGCGCGGTGTTCTCGTCGACGACCGCCTGGTCGGCACCAGCGGGGGCGGTGCCGTCCGTGATCGTGGTCCGGTCGGTGACCGAGATCGCGGTGGTCGGCAGATCCCCGATCGTCTTGCCGTTCCTGCCCAGCAGCGGGGCGTTGCCGCGCACCTGGCCCTGGGCGTCGGTCACGCCGTCCAGGTCGCGCAGCCGGTCGAGGAGCGGCCCGGGGAGCGACTTCTCCGGCTTCGGCAGGACGGCGACCGCCACCTTCTCGGCGTCCGACGTCACCTTCTGCGCGAACCCGGCCTCGATGGTGTCGGTGAGAACGAACGTGCCCGCGATGAAGCCCACGCCCAGGGTGATCGCCAGCGAGGTGAGCAGCAGGCGCAGCCTGTGCGCCCGCAGGCTTGCGAGGGTCGTCTTGATCACTTGGCTTCCAGCCTCATCAGCGTGTCGAGAACCGACTGGGGCGTGGGCTCGGCCAGTTCGCTGACCAGCCGGCCGTCGCGCAGGAAGACGACACGGTCGGCGTAGGAGGCGGCGACGGGGTCGTGGGTGACCATCACGATGGTCTGGTTGAGCTCGCGGACACTGGTGCGCAGGAACGACAGCACCTCGGCGCCGCTGCGCGAGTCGAGGTTGCCCGTCGGCTCGTCGGCGAAGATCACCTGCGGTTTGCTGATCAGTGCCCTCGCGACGGCGACGCGCTGCTGCTGGCCGCCGGACAGCTCGGTCGGCCGGTGGCCGAGCCTGTCCTTCAGGCCGACGGTCTCGATGACCCGGTCGAACAGCACGGTGTCGGCCTGGCGTCCGGCGATCTCCAGCGGCAGCCGGATGTTCTCCTCGGCGGTCAGGGTCGGCAGCAGGTTGAACGCCTGGAAGATGAAGCCGATCCGGTCCCTGCGCAGCAGGGTGAGCTGCTTGTCGCCGAGCCCGGTCAGCTCGACGTCACCGATGTGGACGTGGCCGGCGGTGACCGTGTCGAGCCCGGCCAGGCAGTGCATCAACGTTGACTTGCCCGAGCCCGACGGGCCCATGATCGCGGTGAAGGCGCCGGTGGCGAAGGAGACGTCCACGCCGCGCAGCGCGTGGACCCGCGTGTCGCCCTCCCCGTAGGTCTTGGTCAGTCCGGTGGCCACCACGGCGGGCCGAAGAGATATCTGTGTCGCTGTCACGCACAAGACGCTATGGGCGGAACACCCGCATTCCCTGGGACCCGAGGAGGGACTTCCCGTCACACCTGAGATGACCCGTATCAGCCTTTCGGCCGATCCGGGATGCGCGGTGCGAGCCGGTCGGGGCTCCGCTCCGGCGACCGGTCGGACGGCACGATCAGCCCCGCCTCGTAGGCGTAGACCACCACCTGCGCCCGGTCGCGCACCCCCAGCTTGGCCAGCACCCTGCCCAGGTGCGTCTTCACCGTCGCCTCCGCCAGCGCCAGCCGCTCGGCGATCTCGGTGTTGGACAGGCCGCGCGCCACCAGCATCATGACCTCGTGCTCCCTGGCCGTCAGCAGGCTGCCGTCGGGCAGCCGCTCGGCGGTCAGCTGCCCGGCGAACCTGTCGAGCAGCCGGCGGGTGGCGCTGGGCGCCATCACCGCGTCGCCGTTGTGCACCGAGCGGATCGCGCTGACCAGGTCGGACGGTGGCACGTCCTTCAGCAGGAAGCCGGAGGCGCCCGCCTTGATCGCCGAGTAGGCGTACTCGTCCAGGTCGAACGTGGTCAGGATGAGCACCTTCGGGCCGTCGATCAGCCTGGTCGCCTCGACGCCGTCCATCCTCGGCATGCGCACGTCCATGAGGACGACGTCGACCTGGACCTCCTTCAGCAGCTCCAGCGCCGAGACGCCGTCGCCGGCCTCGGCCACCACCTCGATATCGGGCTGGGCGCCGAGCACCATCCGGAAACCGGCGCGCAGCAGCTCCTGGTCGTCGACCAGCATGACCCGGATCATGCGGCCACCGGCAGCCTGGCCAGCACCTCGAAGCCGCCGCCCGGCCGGGGGGCGGCCTGGACGGCTCCGCCGTACATGGAGACCCGCTCCCGCATGCCGAGCAGGCCGTGGCCGCCCACGCCGCGTGGAGCGGCGGCGCCCCTGCCGTTGTCGGTGATACGGACCACGAGTTCGCCCCTGCCGTACTCCATCTCCACCGTGGCCCTCGCGCCGGGTCCGCCGTGCTTGAGGGTGTTGGTCAGCGCCTCCTGGACCAGCCGGTAGATCGCCAGCTGCTCGCCCTCCGGCAGGTCCTGCGGGGTGCCGCTCACGCGCAGGTCCACCGGCAGGCCGGAGCCGCGCACCAGCTCCTCCAGCTGGGCCAGACCGGGCTGCGGGGTGTAGTCGGCGGCCTCGCCCGCCGGGTCGGCGGCGTTCTCGCGCAGCACGCCCACCAGGCGCCGCATCTCCGCCAGCGCCTCGCGACCGGTCTTTGAGATCGCGTGGACGGCCTGCCTGGCCTGCTCGGGATCGGTGTCGATGGCGTAGCTCGCCCCGTCGGCCTGCACGATGATCACGCTGACGTTGTGCGCGACCACGTCGTGCAGTTCCCTGGCGATCCTGGCCCGCTCGGCCGCCGCCGCCATCCTGGCCTGCTGGTCGCGTTCGCGTTCGGCCCGCTCGGCCCGCTCCTCCAGACCCTCCAGGTAGCGGCGGCGCGTGTTGGCGTAGATGCCGGTCAGCCAGATCATGACCACGAAGAACGAGCAGCTCAGGAACATGCCGAGGCTGACGGTGTCCCACTGGGACAGGGCCAGGAAGATGCCGAGCTCGGAGACCAGGCCCGCCGCCAGCGCCCACTTGAACGTGCAGTGGCTGGCCATGGCGTACATCGCGACCAGCACCGCGCTGTTGGCGGGGAAGGCGGGGACCTCGGTCAGCCACTGCGCGAAGCTGATCAGCGCGACGAGGGCGAACACGGTGCGGGGATGGCTGTTGCGCCAGAACAGCGGGACCACGAGCGTCGCCGTCAGGACCAGGTAACCCACCAGGTCGATCGGTGGACGGACCGTGGGCTGGGTGTAGGAGACCGCCAGGGCGGCGCACAGCGCGATGAGGGGGGTGACCCACAGGACGTCCGTGAGCATGCGGCGATGCTGCGACCAGGCTCGAATCTTGCCGAACACTCCATCACTGTACGTATCGCCACGGGGCCGCCCTTCCGCCTGGAGTCGGAGGCTGATGTACGACCCTGGTCGCATGCCGGATTTACGCGGTATTTATGGGGCATCCGGCATTGTCGTCGGTGGGAGCGCCCTCTGGGCGAGTAAAGGGAGATCGTGATGGCGGATCATGATCGCGCCGCAGGGCCGCGCGGTGAAGAGGAAGCACCGCGCGGCCCGGACCCCGAGAGCGCCCCACCACCCGCTTCCGGCGCGTCGCAGGAAGGACCACCGCCTCCGCCGCCATCACCGCCTCCGCCGTCCCCGCAGCCTCCACCGCGGGAGACCTTCGCCGGGTTCGTCCGGCAGAAGCACGCCCAGATCATCGGCGCCGGGCTCATCGGCCTGTTGGCCGGCGGCGTTCTCGGCGGCGCCGCAGTGGCGATCCTGTTCCGCGTCGCCGACCACGGCGACCGTCCCCGGACGGCCCGCTGGGAAGACCATGGCAGGCACCGCTTCGGCGGCCCCGAAGGGTACCGCTTCGGCGGGCCCGAAAGCTACCGGTTGGACGGCCCGGAAGGGCACCGCTTAGGCGGCCCCGAGGTGTATCGCTGGGGTGGCCCCGAAGGGTACCGGGGGGAGCCGCCCGCCGAGTGCTGGTCCACCCCGCGCGGCCGGACCTGCACCTACCCGTACGCCCGCCCGCCGCTGCCGTCGCCCATGCCGACCACCTCCGTCACCGTGGTGCCGCCGCCGACCGTTGTGCCCACGGTCAAGCCCACGCCTACCGGCTGACCGGCTACCCGCACGCCCCGAGCGGACGGCCCTTCGGGTCGAGGTCGACGCCGATGGGCGCGTCCTCGCCCGGGACGCGCGCCTCGACCCTGGTCGCCCCGACCCACCGGAGGTCCTCCCTCTCGAGATCGAGGTCGGGACAGGACAGCGACCACTCGCGGCTGAGCAGGCCGGCGTCCTCGCGGATGCTGAGCGTCATCGTGGTCTCGAAGATGCCGTGCTGCTCCCGCACGATCAGGATGAGCGGGCCCGGCCCCTTCACCGCGGCCACCTCGACGGAGTCGAAGATCGACCAGCGCAGCCCGTAGGCCGACCAGCCGAGCATCCCGGCGATCGTCGCGATCACGACGACTGCCCTGGCCCACGGCGTCGGCCTGACCAGCTCGCGCACGCCCAGCCCGCCGAGGACCAGGGCGGTCAGGCCGAACAGCAGCGGGTGGTCGAGCGTGTCGTTGAGCAGGACCAGCTCGGTGGTGACGGTCCTGGTGACGACGACCGTGGCGGCCAGGACGAAGGCGGGGGCCAGGTACAGGAGCGCCAGGAGGGGCCTTCGGGGCATATGGGGGATTATGCCGGTTCTTCTGCTGGAGTACGCGGGATGGGCGGGCGGTCACCGGCTACCCCGGTGGCCGCCCGCCCGCTTGCCGTACAGCCACCGGCTACCCCGGTCGCCGTCGGCCCGCTTGCCGTACGGACGCGCTCGCCTTACGGAGAGGAACGGATCAGACGGGCTGCCAGAGAGCCGGCACGTTGGGCGGCTCCCAGCCCGGCAGCGAGGTGTGGGCGATCCGGCAGCGGTACCGGACGCCCTGGTAGCTGACCACGTCACCCACCGCGTACGGCGTCCACGCCGCCCACGTGGTCTCCCCGCCGCCGCCGACCGTCAGCGTGAAGCGGGCCGAGTGGTCGGCGGCGGTGCCGTCGGCGTTGATGGTGATCGGGTACGCCCCCGGCGCCGTACCCGAGGCCGTGGCGATCGTCACCGTCGCCGTCTGGCCCGAGGTGATCGTCCGCGGGTCGACGGTGACGGTGACCCCGCTGGGCACGTCGGCCGCCGACAGCGTGACGCTCTGCGGATTGCCCGAGGTGACCTGGGTGGACAGCGTGGCCGTGGCCGTCTGCCCCGGCTGCACGGTGGCCGACGACGGGTTCAGCGTCACCGTGTAGTCGTCGGCCGCGCCGCCGCCGACGGCCAGCTTCCACAGCACGTAGGCCGCGGCGTCGGCGTTGCGGTCGAGCGCCGTGGTGCTGACGTTGGCCGGGTAGGTGTCGCACGCGGAGTGGTAGCAGCGGTCGAACGCCTGCCCGGCGGTGCCGCCCCACTTGGCCGCCTGGGCCGTCGTCTTGACCGCCTCGGCGCCGGTGAAGACCCCGCCGACCCTGACGCCCGCGTCCTTGAACGGGGCGTGGTCGCTGCGCCCGTCGCCCGCGGTCTCGATCTCGGTCTGGACGCCGATGCCCGCGTAGTAGTCGTTGAACAGCCGCTGCAGCTGCGCGTCGTCGTCGTAGACGAAGTAGCCCGGATTGGGCGAGCCGGTCATGTCGAAGTTCAGGTAGGCCTCGATGCCGGACACGCCGCTGGTCTGCACGTAGTACTGCGAGCCGCGCAGCCCCAGCTCCTCGGCGCCCCACCAGGCGAAGCGCACGTGCTTGGTCAGGGTGGGGTTACGGCCGGCCAGCGTGAGGGCCAGCTCCAGCAGCGAGGAGGAGCCGGTGCCGTTGTCGTTGACGCCGGGCCCCGCGGAGACGCTGTCGAGGTGGCTGCCCAGCATGACCACCTGGCCGGCCGGGCCGCCGGGCCAGTCGGCGATCAGGTTCTGGTGGGTCCTGCCGCCGTAGGTGAAGTTCTGCACCTGGGTGGCGTATCCGGCCGCGTCGAGCTTGCCCCTGATGTAGGTGAGCGCCGAGGTGTAGCCGGTGCTCGGCGAGGGGCGCGGGCCGATGCTCTGCAGCTGGCTCAGGTGCGCGGTGAGGTTGGCCACCGGGATGTCGGGCGTGCCGGGGCCGGGCGGTGAGCCGACGGTCAGCGTGAAGGCCGCCTGCCGGTCGACGTCCGTGCCGTCGGCCAGGACGGTGACGGGGTGGGCGCCGACCGGGGTGCCCGACGAGGTGGACAGGGTCAGCGTGGAGGTCTGCCCCGCCGTGATGGTGGCGGGCGAGAAGGCCGCCGTCACGCCGGACGGCAGCGTGCCGGTGCCCAGGGTGATCGACTGGGCGGTGCCGATCGCGGTCGTCCGCACGGTCGTGGTCGCCTGCTGGCCCGGCTGGACCGTGCGCGAGGCGGGGTCGAGCGCCACGGTGAAGTCGCTGCCCTGCTGGCAGGCCGGCTCGCCCGCCTGCGCCGGCACGCTGACGCCGGACCAGGCCTCCTTGACGACGTTGAACTCCACACAGCTGCCCGGGTACAGGGTCTTGGCCGCGTTGAGCGTGGCGACGCGGGCCTTGGCGTGGGTCCACGGGAGCGTCTTGGTGTTCAGCGCGCTCATGAAGATCTCACCGGCCTTGCGGATGCCGATACCGGTGATCGCCGGGCCGTTGTCGCACCGCGAGCTGGCCGGCTTGCCCTGCGGGTTGGTGCCCTCCGCCACCAGGTAGAACCAGTGGTTCTGCGGCCCCGCGCCCGCGTGCACCTCGGGGGCGGGCAGCCGGAAGCAGTTGGGGTCGCCGAGCGCCGACGGGTTGTACATGTTGCGGATCGGCCCCGAGCCGCTCAGGTTGACCTCCTCGCCCACCAGGTAGTCGGGCGGGTCGAGGGTGGCGGGCTCGTTGACGTAGTGCTCGGTCAGCGCGCCGAAGATGTCGCCGGTCGACTCGTTCAGGCCGCCGGTCTCGTTGCCGCTGCCGGGGCCGCCGGGGGTGGTGTGGAAGATGCCGTGGCCGTACTCGTGGCCGACCACGTCCATCGCGGTGAGCTGCTGCGTGCCCGCGGAGTTGCGGCCGAAGCTGGTGTAGGAGCCCGTCCAGTAGGCGTTGACCTCGGCCAGGCCGACTCGCGCGGGGAAGCCGCCGCCGCGGCCGTCGATGCCGTCGCGGCTGAGCCAGTCGCGCAGCATGTCCCATTCCTTCTGGACCGCGAACAGCGTGTCGACGCACGCGGTCTCCAGGTTGGTGCCGGTGCCGTTGCCCCAGGTGTCGTCGGTGCCGGTGTAGGCCTGGCCGTTCTGGCCGCCGCACTGGAGGCCGCGCCGGGTCGGGTCGACCATCGAGTACGACGGCGAGGTGGCGATCTGGACGGGGTTGCCGTTGTAGTAGCTGTTGCCGGTGCCGGCGCGCACCTCGTCCCACTCGTCGACGATCTGGCCGGTCGACGCGTCGACGTAGACGTGCAGCTTGCTGGGCGCCTTGGCGGTCCTCCCCTCGACGACCACCTCCCAGGCCAGCCGGGGCCGCTCGCCGGCGGCGTGGATCGCGAGGGTGGGGGTGCCGACGCCGGAGACTGTGGGCACCCGCTTGCGGGCGGCGAGCGCGGCCTGCTCGGCGGTCACGGTGGGGGTGGCGGGAGCGGCCGCTTCGGCGCGCTGGCCCGTGGTCACCTGGTGGACGACCTGGCCCGACTCGTCGGTGACGATGACGACGTCGCCGCCGTAGACGGGCAGGCCCGCGTGCGTGCGGGCGTAGGTCAGGTACTGCTGTCCGCGCACGCCGCCGACCGAGGAGACGAGCGCGAACTCGTCGTCGGCGGTGGCGAACAGGGCCTCGGAATGGGCCAGGAGGGCGCTCTGGGCGGCCGACGCGGCGGTGCGGCGTTCGGCGGGGGTGGGCGGGTCCGCCGCCGCGGTCGTGGTCACGACCAGTGCCAGCGCGAGCATGGCGGCAGCACCCAGCCGGAGGGTGGGTTTCACTCTCGTGCTCCTTGGGGGTGTCGGGCGAGGAGTCGTCCCAAGTTGACCGCGAGAGCAAAAGGCTTAGTAAGCCAACATTTTCCTATAATTTGACGTTATATGCGGCCGTGGCGCTTCAACCAGGCCTGATACGCGGGCGCCCGCCGGGCCTCGCTCCAGTACGTCTTGGTCACCGTCTGCACCAGATCGCCGGCCAGTGCCGCCAGCGGGCCCTTCTCGTGCCACCCCAGCAGGTGGCGGAAGCGCAGCGGGGCACCGCGCAGCGGCCTGATCACGATGCCGTCCCTGGCGGGCGCGGTGGCCTGGAACAGCCCGACGCACCTGCCCTCGCCGATCAGGTCGAGCGCCACCTCCAGGTTCACCGCGAAGGTGACGCGCTGCGTGAAGCCGTGCTCGGCGCAGGTCGCCGCCATGTGCTCGCGCGGCCCCGACTCCAGCAGCGCCGGCTGCGCCCAGTCCTCCTGCGCGAGGTCGCCCAGCTCCACCTCCTCCGCGCCCGCGAGAGGATGCCGGGAGGACAGGCCGACGAACAGCGGCTCGGTGGCGATCACCGCGTAGCGGGTCCCCCGAGGCGGGACGAGCTCGTGTCCCGGGTAGTCGTCGAGCGTGGCCAGCTCGATCCGCTCGCTCTCGAGCAGCCCGGGCAGCGGGTCCAGGGTGGCCTCGGTGCGCAGGCTGATCTCCGCCCCCGGAAGCAGCCCGTCCAGGCTGCGCGCCAGGTAGATGGCCAGCCGGGTCGGGGCGCACCCCACCCTGATGCGCAGCGGGCCGCCCGGCGGCGAGGCGTAGCGGGCGGCGTCACGCTGGAGCTCGTCGAAGGCCGGGAGCAGGGACCGTGACCGCGTCAGCAACCACTCGCCCCGCGGGGTCGGCCGGACGCCGTCGTGCGAGCGGTCGAACAGCGGCCCGCCCACCATCCGCTCGATCCTGCGCAGCTGGGCGGCGATGCCGGGTTGCGACATGCCCATGGTCGCGGCGGCCTTCGAGATGCTTCCCGTGTCCGCGATGGCGCACAGCACCCTCAGGTGACGAACCTCAAGGTCCACACCGCGAGCTTAAAAGTAAAGAAGCTTTCCAGTAAGACCCAATCGGGTCAGCGGCGGACGTGGACGCGGACGATCGCGCCCATGTCGTCGACGCCCACGTCGCGGCGCACCCTGCCGACGACCTCGCGGTTCAGCTTGGTCACCACGGCGCCCACGTCGGCGAGGGCGGGGCAGGTCACCGCGATCCGCAGCCGGTCCTGGCCCACGACCCGCACCGCCGTACGGCTGATGCCGTCCACGTCCTTCAGGCCCACGCACAGCAGCGCCGTCCCCGTGCCCGAGCGGTTGCCGAGCCTGCCCCAGCCGAGCGCGATGAGCAGCCACCGCAAGGCCAGCAGGGCGGCGAAGACCAGCACGAGCGCGAGCAGCCACGAGACCCACGCATGCGCGGTGACGTAGCCGGCGACGTCGTCCTCCAGGACCCTGGCGTTCCTGCGGGTCCCCAGCTCGCCACCACCCCGCAGGTAGGCGTAGCCGCCCAGGCCGAGCAGGACACCGCCGACGACACCGAGCCCGATCCTGTTGCCGCCGTACTGCCGCATCACAGCCCCTTCCGGCGCAGCCGCACCACGACCTCGCCCGCGCACATCGCGCCGAGCCCGTTCAGCCGCTCGCCGACGGCGGCCCCGGTCCTGCGCAGCATCTCGCCCGTGCGCTCGGCGTCGGAGACGACCGTGACCTCGATCTGCCGGCGGCGGAGCCGTACCCGCACGCTGCGCACCCCGTCGACGTCCTCGGCGACGGCCCTGAGCGTCCTGCGCAGGCCCGACCTGGTGATGCCCATGACGATCCGCGGGTCGGCGGTCTCCAGCGGCACCAGCCTGGACCGGCCCGGCACCAGGGCGAGCCCCAGCAGCACCAGGCCGGTACCGGCCACGCCGACCGCGCCCAGCATCAGCTCCGGGTCCGACCACGCGGTGCGGGCGGCCAGGGCGAGCACCTGGTCGACAGGCAGCAGGCCGAGCCCGCCGCCCAACAGCCCGGCGAGGACCTCGGCGGCGAGCAGCGTCAGCCCGGTCGACGTCGTGAAGGCCACCGCGACACCGGCGGGGGTTCGTGCCGGTCTGAGCACCCTGGACGCCCTGCGGCGGGGCGTCTCGTGCTCGCTCGGAGCGGCTCCACCAGGCAGGCGGTCCTGGAGTGTTGTCATCACACCGACAGAGGTACAGGGGGCCGCCGCGCCACAAAGCCCTTCCCCGCCGCCGGTTTGCCGGATCTTTGCCGGCGAACATCGGTATTACCCTGCTTCTATGGACGACCGCCAGCGCTACGACAGGGCCACCGCCGCGTTCGAGCCGCCCTTCGCCATCCTCGATCTGGAGGCGTTGCGGGCCAACGCGGCGGGCCTGGTCCGCAGAGCCGGCGGCAAGCCGATCAGGGTGGCGAGCAAGTCGGTCCGCTCGCGCCCCGTCCTCGAACGCATCCTCGCCATGGACGGCTTCAGCGGCGTCATGGCCTTCACCCTGCCCGAGGCGCTGTGGCTGGTCGAGCAGGGGTTCAGCGACGTGCTGGTCGCCTATCCCACCGCCGACAGGACGGCGCTGGCGGCGCTGGCCGCCACCGAGCGGGCCGTGCGGGAGATCACGCTCATGGTCGACTCCGCCGAGCACCTCGACTTCATCGAGTCAGCGGTGCCGGCAGGCGGCCCGGTCCTGCGGCTCTGCCTCGACATCGACGCCGGATACGTCGCCCTCGGCGGGCGCTTCCGCGCCGGCGCCCTGCGCTCCCCGGTCCGCGAACCCGCCCACGCCGCCGACCTGGCCGCCGAGATCGCCAAGCGGCCGGCCTTCCGCCTGGTCGGCCTCATGGCCTACGAGGCGCAGATCGCGGGCGTCGGCGACGACCCGCCCGGCAACGCGGCCTTCGCCCGCGCCATCAGGCTGATGCAGGCCCGCTCGGCCCGCGAGCTGATCGTACGGCGCGGCCGCATCGTCAACGCCGTCAGGCAGGTCGCCGACCTCGAGTTCGTCAACGGCGGCGGCACCGGCAGCGTCGACCGCACGGTCAGGGAGAAGGCCGTCACCGAGTGCGCGGCCGGCTCGGGCTTCTTCCACCCCAGGCTCTTCGACTTCTACCGGGGCTTCAGCGGCCGTCCCGCCGCGCTGTTCGCCCTTCCGGTCGTCCGGCGTCCAGGGCTCGGCGTGGTGACCGTGCTCGGCGGCGGCTACCTGGCCTCAGGGGCGCCGGGGCCGTCGCGGCTGCCCCAGCCGTACCTGCCGCCGGGGCTGCGCTACTCCTCCGACGAGGGTGCGGGCGAGGTGCAGACCCCGCTGCTCGGCCAGCCCGCCGAGGACCTGCGCGTCGGCGACAGGGTGTGGTTCCGCCACGCCAAGTCGGGCGAGCTGTGCGAGCGGTTCGCGAGCCTGCTGCTGGTCGAGGGTGACAAGGTCGTCGAGGAGGTCCCGACCTACCGGGGTGAGGGCAGGACCTTCCTCTGACCCGCCCCCCTCCGGCTCGGCGTCCGCGAGGCTCGGCGTCCGCGAGGCTCGGCCGCGAGGCTCGGCGTCCGCGAGGGTGTGTGGCGCCCGTCCGTCGGCCCCTCGCGGGGCGCCCGGCGGGCCGGTGACGCCTGCCCGTCAGCGCCTGCGGCGCCGGCGCCACAGGACGATCGCCGCGCCCACGACCAGCACCGCGCCCACGGCGATCAGCGCCGAGCCGACGGGCCGCTCGTCCTCCCACAGGTCCCCGGCGTCGTCGTCGTAGCGCACCGGCCGCGGCGTCACCCCCACGAGATCGCCGACCGACGCCACGAAGTGCTCGGCCCTCGACTTGACCTCGTCCATGCTGCGCTGGGCCACCCGCTTGGGGCTCACCCGGTCGGCGATGGCGTCAACGGTCCGCGCGAGCTCGGCGCGCGTCCGGGTGATCCTGCGCTCCAGCTCTTCAGGGTCGGTCTCGGCCATGGCTCTCCTTTCTCAGGGTGATCAGTCTGTCAGGTCGCGCCGCCGTACCGCACGGCGGGCGAAACGTGTCCCTTCGATTGGGGTTAGGTTGAGCCCGTGACCGAAACCAAGCTCCAGCCAGGAGACGCCGCTCCTGACTTCACGCTTCCCGCGGCCGACGGCGGCGCCGTCTCTCTCGACGCCTACCGCGGCAAGCGCGTCATCCTGTACTTCTACCCCGCCGCCATGACGCCCGGATGCACCAAGCAGGCGTGCGACTTCCGCGACAACCTCGGTCAGCTGACCGACGAGGGTTTCGTCGTTCTCGGCGTCTCCAAGGACAAGACCGACAAGCTGGTGAAGTTCGTCGAGCGCGACGCGCTGACCTTCCCGCTGCTGTCCGACGTCGACCTGGAGATCCACAAGGCCTACGGCGCGTACGGCGCCAAGAAGCTGTACGGCAAGGAGGTCGTCGGCGTGATCCGCTCGACCTTCGTCATCGGCCCCGACGGGAAGATCGAGCAGGCGCTCTACAACGTGAAGGCGACGGGCCACGTGGCCGGTCTGAAGAAGAAGCTCGGCCTGGCCTGAGGTTTGCGATCAAGTCCGCGGGCTTGATCGCAAACGAGTATCTCGGCCCCGGCCCGGGCGCTAAGCTGATGGCGGTTGCGCGGGCGTGGCGAAATCGGCATACGCGGCAGGTTTAGGTCCTGTTGGTGGTGACACTGTGGGGGTTCGAGTCCCCCCGCCCGCACCTTTCCCTTGATGGCCGGATCCGTACTAGTCTTGCCTACGGACACCGATGAACCCACGCGGGAGAGCGTCCTGGCACCCGGCCAGGACCCCTGAAGGAGCAAGCACTCCCCGCGAACCTCTCAAGGCAAAGGACCGCGCGGGCAAGGTGACCTCTGGAAAGCAGGCCTGCGGGGCCTCGCCGAAGGTGAAAGTCCGGCAAAACCGGGTGAAGCTCTCAGGCACCGATGACAGAGGGGGAGGATCCTGGCATCCAACCCATCCTGAGGTGCGAACAATGTCCCGACCGACACCGCTACGAGACGTACACGAGAGCCTCGGCGCGACGCTGACCGACTTCGCCGGCTGGTTGATGCCGCTGCGCTACGGGAGCGAGTCCGCCGAGCACAAGGCCGTACGCGAGCGGGCCGGGCTGTTCGACCTGTCCCACATGGGGGAGATCTTCGTGACCGGCCCGCAGGCCGGCGAGGCGCTCGACTACGCGCTGGTCGGCCACCTGTCCGTGCTCGCGCCCGGCCGCGCCCGCTACACGATGATCGTCAACGAGCAGGGCGGGGTCCTCGACGACCTCATCGTCTACCGCCTGGCCGACGACGAGTACATGGTCGTCGCCAACGCCTCCAACTACCCCATGGTCGCCGAGCGCCTCACCGAGCGCGCCGAGGGCTTCGACGCGGTCGTCGACGACCGCTCCGACCAGTACGCGCTCATCGCGATCCAGGGCCCGCGCGCCCAGGAGATCCTCGCCACGCTCACCGACGCCGACCTCGCGGGCCTGAAGTACTACGCCGGCCTGCCCGGCACGGTCGCCGGCGCCGAGGCGCTCATCGCCCGCACCGGCTACACCGGCGAGGACGGCTTCGAACTCTTCGTCGCCAACGCCGACGCCGTCGCGCTGTGGCACGCGCTGGCCAAGGCGGGCGAGCCGTACGAGATCATGCCCGCCGGCCTGTCCAGCCGTGACACGCTCCGCCTCGAGGCCGGCATGCCGCTGTACGGCAACGAGCTCGGCGTCTCGCTCACGCCCTTCGACGCCGGCCTCGGCCGCGTGGTGAAGTTCGACAAGCCCGGCGACTTCGTCGGCAGGGCCGCGCTCGAGCAGGTCAAGGACGTCCCGCCGCGCCGCCGCCTGGTCGGCCTGGTCGCGACGGGTCGCAGGGTCCCTCGCCATGGGTTCCCTGTCACCAGTGACGGGGCCGTCGTGGGCGAGGTGACCAGCGGCGCGCCGTCGCAGACCCTCGGCAAGCCCATCGCGATGGCGTACGTGGACACTGGGATAGAAGAAGGTCTGGCCGTTGACATCCGGGGCAGCCAAGAGGGCGTGGACCTGGTTGAGCTGCCTTTCTACAGGAGGAACAAGTGAGCAGCATTCCCGACGATCTGAGCTACACCAAGGAGCACGAGTGGGTCGCCGGACTCGACGACGGCCTGACCCTGACGGTGGGCATCACGGCCTATGCCGCCGAGGCGCTGGGCGACGTGGTCTATGTGCAGCTGCCCGAGGTCGGTGCGACGTTCGAGGCCGGTGACTCGATCGGCGAGGTCGAGTCGACCAAGTCCGTGAGCGAGATCTACGCCCCTGTCTCCGGCGAGGTCGTCGAGGTCAACCAGGCCGTCGTGGACAAGCCCGACCTGGTCAACAGCGAGCCGTACGGCGAGGGCTGGATGTTCAGGGTGCGCGTGTCCGGCGACCCCGAGGACCTGCTGAGCGCGGAGGAGTACACCGCGCTCACGTCAGGCGACAACTGACACACCCGCCGGGGTCCGTCCGGGCCCCGGCATTCACCCCCCGAGAGTTGGGATGCATCAATGGCGATCAGCGTCTTCGACCTCTTCAAGATCGGTATCGGGCCGTCGAGCTCGCACACCGGCGGGCCGATGGCGGCCGCGCACCGCTTCGCCCGGGGGCTGCGC